>JAUWZF010000148.1 GCA_030615475.1 Dehalococcoidales bacterium
AGCGCCTATGCCTATCACGGTTATTAGCCTGGTTGCCGCTTCATATGAGAATGCCAGCTCCTGTACCGCATAGGTGCTCAAGAATGTAAATGGTATAATTATTGAAAAACCCGTAAGCAGATAAGCCAGGCCTATGAGCCAGAATCTGGTGTCCCGTAAAAGCCTCATGTATATTACGCTAACAGGCTCACCGGAATGTTGCCCAGGCCTTTTCTGACGAAGTTTAGACTGCTCCCCCGGGTGACTTCTGACTGCTAAGAAGTTTATGGCAGCCACAGCGAATCCCAATGCGCCCAAACTCATCCACCCCGCCCTCCAGCTATGAGCTGTGGCTATCATGGGCACGGCGGTGCTGGTGCCAATAATACCGAGGGAACTACCAACATCAATAAAAGCCAGTGTCTTGCCTCTGTGTTTATCACTGGTCCATCTCTGTGCCAGTGCTATGGTAGGAGCCCAGCAAACGGCAGAGCCGATACCGGCCAGTATAAAGAACAGACTGGCCTGAGTAATTGATGAGGAATAAGCCATGAGGAATGTTCCGATCCCAAGAGTAGCGACAAACAGGGTAAGGAGCAGACGCACGTTATACCGGTCCCCAAGGAGACCGAGCACCGGAGACAAGACCGTATAAGCTATGAAGAACGAGGCATAGATTACTCCCGCCTCAGTCTTTGAGATGGCTAAGGCGGGAAGCATCTCAGGTAGCAGTATACCGTAACCATACCTGACAGCGTACGATGTGAATATTGTGCAGAAACAAGCCACCAAGACAGCTAGACGTCTATCCATGTGTACAAAAACCCCATGGGCTGCTTACGAAACTTACTCTATGCAAGCACGTATACTCTTGTAAGTTATTCTATCATACCTTCACGCCCTGTCAATCACCTTCGGGCTTGTCCGTTCTGCATAGTTTGGGAAACAGGTTGGTTAACAAAATGCCAATACCAGCTGGGCGTAGCCTCTATCGCCACTTCCATCCTCTTTCCGAAATCATTCAGGAGGTGATGGTATCACCAAACACAAAATCGTTTACCTGCGCTGGCACAACCACGGTATAGAAGCTATAATGTCTAATGGTGTTTTGCTGATATCCGCCCGAACACTGAACATCAAAGTTGCATCCCCGGAGGTACTGACATGGTAAAACGGAATCACATTGTAATCATCGGCGGCACGGCCTGCGGCCCCAAGGCCGCCGCCAGGGCGCGGCGCTGCGACCCTGCGGCCAAGATAACCATTATAGAGCAGGGCGAGGACTTATCAACGGCAACGTGCGGCCTGCCCTACTACGTTTCGGGCGTTATCGAAAATGAGGACAATATGGTAGCCCGCCAGCCCGACTTTTTCAAGATTACCATGGACATGGAAGTGCTGACCGAAACCCGGGCTACGGCCATCGACCCAAAGGCTCACACCGTAGAAATTATCGACCTGGAAACGAAGCAGTGTTCCACCATCGAATACGACAAGCTCGTCCTGGCCACGGGCAGCAAACCGGCGGTACCGGACTGGGAAGGGAAAGACCTGGACGGCATCTTCACCATCACCGATATTCCGGACGCCAATGCCATCCGGGCCTATCTATCTAACCTCGGAAACAAAAAAGAAGTCGTTATTGTCGGTGCCGGCCTCATCGGACTGGAAATGGCCGAGGCCTTTGTTTCTCTCGAATGCAATGTTACCATCCTCGAAGCTCTGGACAGAGTCCTCCCCACCCTGCTCGACTCCGACATCGCCGCTCAAGTCGAAAAACACCTGCAGGACAGGGGCGTCAGGGTCATATGCGGGCGTCCGGTCACCGGGTTTCAGGGCGATGAAAACGGACGCGTACGTAAAGTTATGACCAGGGATACCGAATTTGAGACCGACCTCGTACTGCTGGCGCTCGGTGTCAGGCCGGAGGTTACCCTCGCAAAAGATGCCGGGCTTACCATCGGGTCTACCGGCGGTATCTCCGCTAACCGGTACCTTCAGACGAGTGACCCGGATATCTATGCCGGCGGCGACTGCGTGGAGAATGTCAATCTCATTACCCGTAAGCCGGTCCTGGCCCCGATGGGGTCTACGGCCAACAAACACGGAAGAATCATCGGAACTAACGTGACCGGCGGCAAGGATACCTTCCCGGGCGTGCTGGGCACGGCCATCGTCAAGGTCTTCGATTACAACGTGGGGAGGGTCGGCCTTAACGAGTCGCAGGCGCGAGGAGCCGGCTATGATACGGTGATATCCATCGTCCCCAGCTCGGAACACGCCACCTATTACCCGGGCGCCAGGGACATTATCGTCAAGCTGGTGGCGGAAAAGTCGACCGGCAAATTGCTGGGCGGGCAGGTAGCGGGACCGGGTGACACCGCCAAGCGAATCGACGTGCTGGCCACCGCTTTGACCTTCGGCGCCACGGTTGAAGACCTGGCCGATATCGACCTGGCTTACGCACCCCCCTACAACAGCGCCCTCGACCCGCTGCATAATGCCGCCAACGTCATCCGCAATAAGCAATCGGGCTTCGCCAGAACGCTGACCCCCGCGGAGGTCAAGAATAAGCTCGAAAAAGGCGACCGCTTCGTCCTGCTGGACGTCCGCTCGCCGCTGGAATGGACAGTCCAGCGCATCGAGGCCGAACAGGTCAGGCTGATTCCCCTGACGGAGCTGCGGAGAAGGCTTGGCGAGCTCTCCAGGGACGAGGAGATAGTCATTTTCTGCCGGACGAGCGTACGCGCCTACCAGGCACAGCGAATACTGGATGGGGCCGACTTTAAAAACGTCACTTTCATGGATGGCAGCCTGGATGCCTGGCCTTATGACACGACCTCTCCCGACAAATGAACGGCTATCTCAGGTACAGACCTTCCGTTTAGTCTCTAGCCTCGGGAGCCGGTTTATCCCCTTTTCTTCTATGCGGCGGGATTCCCTTAAGGAAGAAGTTAGCTATCAAGCCCAGAAGGGCCACAATCAAGAATACGGCGAAAACCTGCGTTAAAGCGGAATTCAGGGCATTCCTCAGCGTCGCTAACATCTGCTCAAAAAGTACCGTGCCCTGACTGCCCATGCCTGCAAACAGGCCTTGCAACTGAGCCTGTGCTTCGACATTGACCAGGGCCTGGGGATTATCCACTATCGATGCCAGTTGTTCCGGCGAGACAACGGCTTTCACACCGGGGGAAAGATTACCGATAAACGAGGAGGCGAAGGTATTATTCAGTATGGAACCGACCATGGCCAGGCCGACAACACCGCCAAGCGGCCGGAGCAACGTTATCATGGAAGTAGCCGTACCCATAATCGAATATGGTACCGTATTCTGAACGGCGATGGTGTGAATCGGCATAATCATACCGTTACCAAGGCCCACCAGAATTATGTTAAATATGGCGGTGGCATTACTGGTCTCGGCTGTCATTCTGGAAAGCAGGAAAAATCCCACCGCCGTAATGATAAAGCCGACGGTGCCCTGTAAACGGTAGTGTCCTCCAGCCCGGGAGAGGAGCTGTCCGGAGACGAAGGCGCCGACAGCAGCGCTCAGCATCATCGGGGTCAGAAAACCGCCGCTTGCGGTAGCCGTAGCCCCCAGGACTCCCTGAAAATAGAGAGGGATAAAGGCAACCACGGGGAAAAACGAGGCGCCCATAAAGAAGGCGACTATTGACGATACCGCCACCACCCGGTTCTTGAAAAGCTTCAGGGGTATGACCGGTTCCTCGGCGCGGCTTTCAATAAACAGGAAAATAACCAGCATCACGATTGAAAACGCTATCATACCGAGTATAATCGGTGAAATCCAGGCATAATCGACACCGCCCCAGGTCAGTGCTAATATCAACGGCACTATGAACAGAGTCATAGCTACCACGCCGCCATAATCTACCCTGTGTTTTTCACGACTGGCCTTGAGTTGCGGAAACATAAATATAAACAGCAAGATTATGATTATCCCGATGGGTAGAGGAGCGAAAAAGCACCATCTCCAGGAGAGGGCGTCTGTCAGATATCCCCCCAGAGTCGGCCCGATGATTGTAGAAATGCCGAAGACACCGGCCATCAGCCCCCCGTACTTGCCCCTTTCCTCCGGCGGGAAGAGGTCCGCAATTACGATGAAACCGAGGGCCGACATGACGCCAAAGCCAATCCCCTGA
>JAUWZF010000223.1 GCA_030615475.1 Dehalococcoidales bacterium
TGATATCGCTTCTGCCAGGCCACCTGCCGGATTCCCTGAGGTGAAGAATGTAACTTGTCAGTTCTTTATTACCGATCCGAGAGATATCGCTGAGCATCTGATTACTTTCCAGAAACATGAAAAATCTCTTCAGAATTGGAAGGTACCACTCAATAGTCTTTTCACTCCTGGCAAGGGCTTTGAGATAGAGTAAATACTCATCTATCAACTTATTAATATCGGCTTTCATATTTCACCTATCCTGCCGCAACCAATAAAAAAGCGGCACAAGCATCCTTGCGATACTCATGCCGCTGGGAACGCCGCTAAGCGTTCTAGCGCGGCTTATGTCTAATATTCTGTTGTTCAATAATTATACTGCAAGATTACCATCTCGTCAATAACCTCTGGAAACATGTTTCTTGCTCAGCTGGGCGTCATCTGAGCAGAGAGTGAATCATCGGTTTACAGGTAAGATTGTCTACCGGGGAGAACCTGGTATGCTGCGTCTTTATATCGGTGGTAAAAAGATTCAAATACATTCGCACCGAGGCCAGGCTGGAATGCCCCAGTATTTTCTGCAGGCTGAAGATATCACCGCCGTTCAAAAGGTAATTGCGGGCGAAGGTATGCCTCAGTGTGTGAGGAGAGCAACGAACCCCCGCGATACCGGCTTTCCGGCCGTAGCGCCGCAACATTTGCTGGACGCCGTTTCTGGTGAGGGGCAACCCATTATCATTGAGCAAGAGATTGTTTACTCTGGCGGAAAAAGGACCGGGTCGTGAGGTGTTGATATAGTTCCATACGGCTTTCTGGACGACACTACCGACAGGCACATATCGTTCCTTGTTTCCCTTGGCTTTACGGATCTTGATAACCCCTTCTTCCAGGTCGATGTCATTTAGCTCAATACCAACTAGCTCTGAAACCCTGAGGCCGCAGTCAAGCAGCAGGAGCAGGATGACCATGTTACGGATTCTGTGACCCTTCGACGAGAGGCACAGAGTGAAGAGATTCTGTATTTGAGTCTCAGTGAAAGTGGTGATTACCCTGGTCCCCGCTTTAGGGACGGGTATTTTCACCATAAGATTGGCGGGAGTGTACTCCTCCCGCTCCGCCCAGGCGAAGAAGGCTTTCAATGTCCTTACATACCCCTGCACTGTAGCTCCGGAGAGTGGTTTATTAGTATGGGGAGTTCTTGCCTCCTGTTGAAGGTATAGGATGAACCGCCGGATATGGATTTTCTCGATTCGGTCGAGTCGCGTTGGCAGTTCACTCTGCTCAAGGAAACTCAGGAACCTCTGCAGGAAGGATGTGTACCACTCGGTGGTCTTGGGGCTTAAGCCCTCGGTCTGGCAGGAGAGCTTGAACCCTTGGACCAGATTTCCTAGTTCTAAAACGCTGATTTTCATTTCGACCTCCTTAAAATCAGGTTGACACTGGATTTAAAATCAGGTTGACAACTTTACTGAGGCCAATAAAAAATCGGCCTCTTTTTAGGCCGATTCCAGCGCTTTTAGCTACGAATTCAATTTCCAAGTAGGCCGTACAGGTCTCGAACCTGTGACACCCTGATTAAAAGTCAAATTTTCCTTTGGCATTTTTATACTCGAATCTTATTAGAAAAGGGAGCCGATTATCTGTTTGCCCTCCCTTGAAAAGGGAGGGGGAAGTATTAAGAAAGAGGGGCTGCGCCCCTCTTAGACGCCCCCTCTCCTAATAGTCGAACTTGCCGCTGCCGCTGAAATGGTAGACGTAGCGGGGCGGCAGGCTGGTCACCGCCCGGTTCACCCGCTTTTTGAGGTTGCATTTGCCCCTGCTGCCGTCTTCAAGCTCCATCAGATACCCGCTGCCGTCATTGATACGCACGTAGTCCACAATGGTTAGCTCGCCCCACCACCGGTGCTCAGATTCATGCTGAAATTGATAGTTAACTACGCCTATAAGATTTTCTTCACGTGACTGGTACAGTCTGCCTGTGGCCACTTGGCTCCTCCCTTTCCAATAGCGCTAGATTGTTCCGGTGCACCACCTCCGGGCCATAGTCGAAGCTCAGTAAACTGGCTATTTTATTGGAGCGGGACCCTTTAATGATGCCGATATCGCCAGAGCTATAGTTGGTGATACCACAGCCGAGATGTGTTCCTTCGGTGTCATAGATAGCCACGATGTCGCCGCGGCTGAACTTGCCTTCCGCTTTCTGAATGCCGGCCGAAAGCAGGCTTCGATTCTGTTTCCTGAGAGCCAGGGCGGCGCCGGTATCGATTATCAGCTTGCCCCTGGTGCTGAGTCCCGAGAGCATCCAGCGCTCGCGACTCTCCAGGTTGGTCGTGGTGGGCAGGAAGTGGGTGCCGATGGACTCGCCGGCGGCCAGCCGCACGATAACGTCGGGCTCGCGGCCGTCCGTAATAACCACGTGCGCGCCCGATGATGTGGCCAGCCGGGCGGCTTCTATCTTGGTTACCATGCCGCCGGTGCCGAGATTGTTTCTGGTAATAACTCCCAGCCGTTTGATGCCGGCGTCGATTTTGGTCACCAGGGGGACGAGCCTGGCGTCGGGGTCTTTAGCCGGGTCGGCGGTATACAGGCCGCCGATATCGGTCAGTATCATGAGCAGGTCGGCGTCGACCAGGTTGGCCACCATCGCCGAAAGATTATCGTTATCGCCGAACCTGGCCTCCTTAATTTCGTCGATGGAGACAACATCGTTTTCGTTGACGATGCAGATAACGCGAAGTTCCATTAACGCCAGCAGGGTATTGCGAGCATTGAGATATCCGGAGCGGTCGGAGAGGTCGGCCCTGGTCAGCAAGGCCTGCGCCACGGTGATATCGTGCTGCTCGAAGAGTCGCTCGTAGATATTCATCAGCCGACTCTGTCCCACCGAGGCCAGCACCTGCTTGAAAGGGATGCCTTTGATGTTTTTGGACAGGCCCAGCTTGTACCGCCCCGATGCTATG
>JAUWZF010000151.1 GCA_030615475.1 Dehalococcoidales bacterium
CGAAAACTGTCATTCCCGACCTGATCGGGAATCCAGTTTTTCACATTGGCTTGAATGCTGGATCCCCGCTTTCGCGGGAATAACAAAATGGGATTTAGAGTGGGGTGTTTAAGAGGGGCGAAGCCCCTCTTTTAAAATAACTCCCCCTCTCCTGATAACCTCGCCAGGAGAGGGGGACACAGGGGGAGGGGTTAATTAATAAAAATGATTGATTACTCTTTGTTAAAACTCGTTCCCGCCGAAGAATCCCACAGCGAATTCAGCTACCAGTTAAAGAAGTCTGCTTATGGCGACTATATAAAAGAGATATGGGGTTGTGACGAGGAACGCCAGATAGAGTTTCATGCTCAAGACTGGCTGAATAAAAGACCGAAAATAATCCTGTATGACAAACAGCCTATCGGCACGATTTATCTCAATGAAAATAAAGACTATATCGAGATAGCTCAGTTTATTATTTTATCTGAATACCAGAATAAAGGCATCGGTTCATACATACTCGAAGGTATCCTTGACCGGGCCGACCGCTCCGGACTAATAACGAGACTGGATTATTTGCACACCAACCCCGTGGCATCTCTATACAAAAGGTTCAACTTTAAAATTGTCCGGTCTGACGACATTTTTCATTTTACAGAAAGAAAACCGGGAGGCCCGGCATGAAATATAAAGCTGTCATTTTTGACCTTTTCGGGACGCTGATTGAAAACTTCTCCCGCAGCGAGTACGCTGCCGTCTTTACGGAGATGGCGAACATCCTGTCCGTCCCACCTGCTGAGTTCCTCCAGTCATGGGGGGAAGCGTTCGACCAGCGGGCTACCGGGGTTTTCGCCACTACTGAGGACGCCATAAGGAACCTCTCTTTTAAATTTAACCCCCGGGTAACCGAAGGCCAGATAAATCAGGCTGCCCGGGTCAGGCTGGACTACACCAAGCGCTCGATTAACCCGCGGGATGGCGCCATCGAAGTTCTCGGTGGTTTGAAGGCGGCAGGATACAAGACGGGGCTTATCAGCGACTGCACCTGTGAAATCCCCAACGTCTGGGATAGCACCGCCCTGGCGCCGTTTTTCGATGTTACCGTTTTCTCGTGCGTGGCCGGCATCAAGAAGCCCGACCCGCGCATCTACCTTATAGCCACAGACCAGCTAGAAGTTGAACCACAGGACTGCCTGTACATCGGCGACGGCAGCAGCCGGGAGCTGTCCGGCGCTTTACAGGTCGGTATGCACCCGGTTATAATCCGCGTGCCCGATGAATCTGTTGATACCCACTTCGTCGAACGGGAAGAAAACTGGGAAGGCCCGGAAATTTCATCATTCCAGGAAGTCCTGGGTCTGTTAAAGCAGTAGCAACCTCAATTACGGCGAATAAGCCATCCGGCTTACACACCGATTTCAAGGGCTATTAGAAGCACCGCCAGCAGGTTGTTGAATACATGCATTATCATGGGAGCCCACAACGACCCGGTCTTATACCTCACGATGCCGAATATCACTCCTAAAACGAATATCGAGGCTATTTCAAAAAGACCGTATTGCAGGTGAAACCCCGCCCAGACCAGCGATGTTAAGATGATCGCGCCGGCGATGCCGATTCTGGATTGCCTCAAGCCTTCAAACAGGAAGCCGCGAAACAGGACCTCCTCAAAAAACGGTCCGAAAACAACAACGGCCATCCAGAACAGCGCCGGCCAGACACTGGTAACATATGCCTGTACCATGATATCCGAATCAGTGGGCCTGTTTAGACCCATGTTTACCAGGACGGATAACACGATGTACGCCACGGAGATAGCCAGCACTACAAGGACTGTCCCGGTACCGATTGACTTAAAACCGAGGTAATCGGCAATGGTCGCGCCCCTGCGGACTTTAATAATAATAAAAATCAGGCCGACACATACAATCGCCGAGATAACTATAGAAAGAGAAAGAAGCAGTCCCAGGTCAATGGTCTCCAGCCACTCCAAAAAATCAAGTTCGATAAGATCGATTTCCGCTTCGGTAACAAGCTTGGCGATGATGAAGACAACCGCGATTATTGCCTGGACAACAACACTGATGAATATGACCAGAACGCCCCATCCCGCCGTCGCCCAGAAGCCCCACACCCGTTTTTCTGTAATCGTATTTTCTATCTCGGAATTCATATCTACCCGCCAGACCCGGTATAGCGCCATGATATACGAACAGAAACAGGAAATCAAACGATTCCGCCGTAATTGATTTACAGGAGAGTTATCATGTTGATGTAAGATTCTCAGCCAGCTATAATTGAAGAGTGAAAATCATCCACTTCGCGGATTTGCACCTCGGCATCGAGAACTACGGGCGCATCGACCCTTCTACCGGGCTGTCCTCGCGCCTTAACGACTTCCTGGCCGCCCTCGACCAGCTCATCGACTACGCGCTGGAAAACCGGGCGGACCTCGTCCTGTTCTGCGGCGACGCCTACAAGACCCGCGATCCCAGCCAGACCCAGCAGCGGGAGTTCGCCCGGCGCATCAACCACCTGGCCACCGGCAACATACCTGTATTCCTGCTCGCGGGCAACCATGACATGCCCAATGCCAGCTGGAGGGCCACCACCACCGAGATTTTCGATACGCTGGCGGTGAAAAATATCTACGTCTCCTCCAATCGACCCGATATTTATAACATCCCGACGGCCAGCGGCACCGTACAGGTCGTCTCCCTGCCCTGGCTGAGACGCAGTACCCTGCTCAGTCGCGAAGATACTAAAAACCTCAACCTGGAACAGATTAACCAGAGAATGCAGGAGGCTTTGACCCAGGTCATTACCAGCAAAGCCGCCGGCCTCGACCCCTCCCTGCCCGCCATACTGGCCGCCCATGTCTGGGTCACCGGGGCCAGGGTCGGCTCGGAAAGCCTGATGTCCATCGGGCAGGAGCCCGTCCTATTACTCAGCAATATCGCCCTGCCGGCCTTCGACTACGTAGCGCTGGGGCACATTCACAAGCACCAGGTACTGTCCGAGAACCCGCCGGTGGTGTACGCCGGCAGCCTGGAGCGCGTGGACTTCGGGGAGGAGAACGACGAAAAAGGCTTCTACGTGGTAGACATCGAGCCGGACCCGACTACCGGCAAAAGGCAGGTCTCCTTTGAATTCCACCCCATCAACGCCCGCCGCTTTCTCACCATCGATGTCACCACGGAAGAGGATGACCTCGACCCCACCACCACCGTGCTCCGGGCTATCGCCGGGCAGGAAACAGGCGTCAGGGATGCCGTCGTGCGCCTGAATATCAGCCTGCCGTCATCGATTGAAGGGCAGCTCCGCAACAACGAAATCAGGGACGCTCTGAAAGAAGCCCACTACTCCACTATCGCCCGCGAAGTACAGCGCGAGACACGCCTGAGACTGGGCGACCAGAACGTTGAGGAGATAACGCCCCTCGCCGCCCTGAAAGCCTACCTTGAATTGCAGAAAGCATCCCCGGAACGGCAGAAGGTCCTGCTGGAGTACGGGGAGAAGCTGATAGAGGGCGAAGGCGATAGTAATTAGTTCAGAAAGCCGTGGAGTTAGACTCAGTCAGGTCTGCCTTCAAGAAACCTGCGTTTCGTCCCGATAATGGTCCTTGGCGTCATAAATAAAGAAAGCTGTTATCACCGCCACCACCGTAACCCCAACTGCCGCCCACGTGAACACCGTGTCAAAGCCGAATCTCTCGAGGAGATAGCCTCCGGGCAGCACGAATATCGCACCCGTATACTGCATGGTGGAGTAGTAAACGCCAAAAATCTTGGAGCGGTGTTTGGCCGGTGCCTGGCTCATGATAAATACCTCGGTCACCGGCATCCGCAGGGCCATAATAAGACCCTGGAAAAACAGCACGATGTAGAGGCTGGGGCCCAGCTCAACCAGTTTAAAAGCGTAAATCAGTATCCCGGACAGAAGACCCGTGGCGATAATTACCTTAACGCTGCCGATTTTATCGGAGATATAACCGCCCAGGGGGCCGGCCCAGAGCCCCGAGGAAAAAACGATGGCCATCAGCCCACCGGCCACCGCATTTGATGTTCCCAGTTCGTCCGTCATATACAAAGTAAGAAAAGGCAGGATCGACATTCCGATGCCACCGCC
>JAUWZF010000155.1 GCA_030615475.1 Dehalococcoidales bacterium
CTACCACCGAGGGCACGAGGCGGCTGCCCTCGGAACTGGTAATGACTACGGGCTCTCCTCCCTCCAGCACCGCCACCTCGCTGAAGGTGGTACCCAGGTCTATGCCTACTACCTTTCCCATTTACTCTTCCTCCTTTGTCTAATATCTCCGGCCACCATCGCGGTGAGACGAAGAAACTTATCATGCATCAGATGGCTCTTCCTTGCCATCTTCTGGCGAACCATTGCCCACCACGACTCTGGCGGGTCGAAGAAGCTTATCATGCAACATATAACCCTTTTGAAATTCCTCGATGATGGTGCCTTCTTCGCCCTTTCCCTGCCTTAATGCTTCGTGGAAAATGGGGTCGAAGGCTTCTCCCATTGCCTTTATCGGCTTGACTCCCTGTCCTTCCAGAATGGTCTTGAACTTGCGCTCCACGAGCCTGACACCTTCCACCCAGTCGTGCTTTTTATATTTAAGAGGAACGGCATCGAGCGCCCGCTCCAGGTCATCGATGACGGGCAGGAGGCCGAGGATAAGATTGGCGTTGGCGAAGTTATTGAATTCCTGCCTTTCCTGCTCGATGCGCCGCTTGTAGTTGATGAAGTCGGCCTGCGCCCTCTGCCAGTTGGCCAGGTATTCTTCGGCCTTTTTCTTTTCCTCGGCGAGCGCCTGTTCAAGGCTCTCCGTACTTTCTATCTCGGCGGCCTCAGGTTCAGTGACCTCCGGTTCCGGCTCGCCGTTGTTTAATTCTTCCGAATCTTTTAGCATCATTATTCCGAGTCCTGTTCGCCGTGCATCTCTCTGCCGTAAAGCCCGGCCACCAGCTGGCCCAGCACCGATGACAGGTAGTAAACCGTGGGGATAGTGCGTGAATAGGGCATTCTGGTGGGGCCGACGACGGCGATGGTGCCGGTGGCTTCCTCAGGAAGGCCGTACCGGCAGACGACCACGCTGCAGTTCTGAATGGCCTCATCTCTGTTTTCTTGGCCGATGATGACCTGGACACCGTGCGGGCTCAGCCCGGTCGGGATGATGACCTTTAACAGGCCGCGGCGCTCGACTAATTCCATGAGCGTGAGCATGCGGTCGCTCTGGGCAAATTCCGGCTGATTGAGGATGAAGTGCCATCCTTCCAGGTACGGTTCCTGGTACTCCTGGCGGTCCTCGGCATGCATAATCTCGAGGAGGAAATCGGTCGCCTGCTTTTCCAGCGGCGAGAGCTCCAATTTTTTATCGGAAATCTGCCGGGCCGTTAAACCGTCGTAGGCGCTGTTAAGCCTGGTGCTGATTACGGTCAGGGTCGGTTGAGACACGGCCTCGTCGAAGGTAATCAATTTCTGCTTAACATTAGCCCCGTCAAGAACGACGACTACCAGCGCGCGGGCGTCCTGCACGGCTATCAGCTCCATATGCTTCAGTTTACAGTCGGTCGATTTCGGCAGGCTGACTACCGCCACGTTTTGCGCCAGCTTGGCCAGGAGTGTGGCCGTGAGGCTTACCCAGGCCTCGACCTCTTTTTCCACCTGGTGAAAGGTGTGGCTTATCAGGCGCTGCTCCTCCCAGGGGAGATTGACGGTTTCAATGGACTCCACGTAGTGGCGATAGCCCTTGTCCGAGGGAATACACCCGGCCGAAGTGTGGGGACGGATAAGATAGCCTTCCCTCTCCAGATAGGCCATCTCGTTACGAATGGTGGCCGGACTTACCCCCAGCCTGGCGTCATCGGCGACGACCTGTGAAGGCACGGGTATTGCCCGGGCGATGTATTGCCCGATGATATAGTTAAGTATTTTACCGCTTCTGGCAGCAATCATTTGTATCTCCATTAGCAGTCTCCTGCTTAGACTGCTAATTATAATCTAGCACTTGGGAGTGCCGTTTGTCAAGAGAAACGATGGTGGATTTAAGGCGTTTCTTGAACGTGAGAGCCGTCTGTGATAAACTTGTAACGTGGATATTACCTGGTTAGGTCACGCTTGTTTCAGGATTAAAGGCAATCAGGCTGTCATCATCACGGACCCCTTCCCCCCGGAGTTGGGCTATTCCCTGGGCAAACAGACCGCCAATATCGTCACGGTCAGCCATGAGCACCCCTCGCATTCCTATTTTCAGGGCATCGGCGGTGAGCCGAGGCTGATTAAAGGTCCCGGGGAATATGAAATCAGCAATGTCCTAGTTATCGGCATAGCCACCTTTCACGACTCCGTGAAAGGGCAGTCGAGGGGTAAAAATACCGCTTACCTCATGGAGATAGACGGGGTGGCGGTATGTCACCTGGGCGACATCGGGCATGTGCTTAACGATGAGCAGGTGGAAGAGATGGGCAATGTCGATGTGCTGCTGCTGCCGGTAGGCGGAGTGAACACCATAAACGCCGCCATGGCCGCCGAGGTTATCCGCAAGCTCGAGCCGAAGGCAGTCATCCCCATGCACTATAAGACACCGGCGCTGAAACGTGAATTAGACCCGGTGGAGGATTTCCTCAGGGAGATGGGCATGGGGCAAGTCGAACCCCGCCCCAGGCTCTCCGTCAGCAAATCGAACCTGCCTATCAGCACGCAGGTATTCGTGCTGAGTATTTAAGAGCTTGATAGCTGCCCCGCCACCCCTTTTTAATATCTTTTCCCACCCTGCCGCCCGGTATCACCTGCCGCTTATCCCCAAGTTTTATTTCCCTTTGTTAAAGGGGAGCAAGGGGTATTTCAAATCCCTCTCCTTCTCTCTTTACAAAAGGGAGAAGCTAAATAATTCACATTCCTGAGCAACTGCGTAATTGCGCAAGTGCTTAGCCCCCATCCAGAAAATCCAGCAGCAGGCGGTTAAAGGCCTGGCTATTCTGCTGGTGGGGGGCATGCCCGTAGCCCGGCAGTACCTCCAGCCGTGCCCCCGGTATCAATTTCTCCGCCCGGCGGGCGATAGACAGGGGCAGGTAGGGGTCGTGGCGTTTCCAGACGAGGAGAGTCGGCGCTGTCAGCCCGGCCAGTTCATCAATGCTGACCTGGTCATAATCCTCGCCTTCCTTCGCCAGAAATCTGGGGAAGGGCTGCGGTCGCCTGAAAAGCTTGCGTAGTGCCCAGAAGACGGTCGTCAGGGCGGAGCCGAATCTGGTAACTTTGCCGAGTCCAGAGGCATCAACCAGAACCAGCTTACGCGCAAGTTCATGATTTTGAAAGGCGACATCCAGGCAGACTCTGGCCCCGAAGGAATGCCCCACGAGAGCCGGTTTTTCCAGCTGCAGCGCATTAATAAAATCCAGCATGAAGTCGCGGAAGTCCGAGAGATAGTAGCCGACCTCGTTTCTATCGCTCTGCCCGAAGCCTATCAGGTCGGGTGCGTAGAGAGTGTAGCGGTGGGCCAGGGCGGTCATCGTGTCGAACCAGTCGTGGGAGTCACTGGCGCCGCCATGTACCAGCACGACCGGCGGGCCGCCGCCTGCTTTCAGGTAATGCGCCCGGTGGCCGTTAACATTCAGCTTAAGGCCCTCGATGCCTGCCCGGCCTTCAGTCTCCTTTATCACCTTGTGCAGCCTCTATCTTGATAAAATTGATAAATCCCTCGAGTAAGCGGGATACCACTCTCTCCTGCCTGTAGATACAGTAAAAGTCCCGGTTCAGCCGCAGTCCGCGTACTCCTACCTGCCTTATCAGGTCTAGCGCCAGGCTCTTCTTAATGGCCAGGTTCGATACGAAGGCGATACCGGCCCCGGCGGCCACCGCCGAGACTACCGCCTGCGTGGTCCCCAGGACAAGGTTGGGCGACCATTTCCTGAGGTCGAGTCCGGCCCGGGACAGCCGTTTTTCCAGGCTGAGCTGCGTGCCCGAGGAAGCCTCGCGGAAGATAAGCGGTTCGCCTGCCAGCTCGTCCGGCGATATCTCGCCTTTTCGGGCAAAGGGGTGCTCCGGGAAAACAATGAGGACAATCTCATCACTGGCTACCTTGAAAGACGCCAGGTCCTGGCCTTCCGGCGCCACGCCGCAGAACCCCACTTCATAAGTGTTATCACGCACTTCGTTGATAACCGTAAGCGAATCGGAGATGTCCACCTGGATTTTTACGGCCGGGTGCCGCTGCTTGAATTTCG
>JAUWZF010000161.1 GCA_030615475.1 Dehalococcoidales bacterium
AGATGACCGCCCGCCGCCTGGTGGGCCAGCCTGGTCGGCTCCGGCAGGCGGTAGCCCCGGCAGCACCCCAGCACCCGGTGAATCGCCGCCGGTAAATCAATTTTATGTCCGATAGACACATAAACCGGCTTCACACCCGCCCTGGTGCGTACGGCCGCCCCAATTACCTCCCCGTTATCTAAAAGCTCGGCATAGCTGCCCTGTTCGTTGCCCGGTTCTTCGTGGCTGCCGCACAACCTCGACTTGGCGCAGCCGATGGTCGGTATATCCAGGAAAAGCCCCAGGTGGGAGGCTAAACCCATCCGCCGCGGGTGGGCTATCCCCTGCCCGTCCACCATAAGCAGGTCGGGCGTTACCGTAAGCTCTTCGCAGGCCGCCAGTATCAGCGGCGCCTCCCGGAACGATAGAAGTCCCGGTATATAGGGAAATTCAATCCGGTCGGTCACCACCCTTGCTTCTACTATCTCAAGCCCGGGATAGCTCAGGACAACCACCGCCGCCGTGCCCGTCTTCGCCCACCTGTTGACGGAGATATCGACGCCCGCTATTAAACGCGGACTGGTGATACTGCCGGTGCGGGAAACCTCCGCCGCCAGTTCCGCCTGAATTTTCATCGCCCGGGCTGTGGTCACCCACCAGCCGTGCCGACTCACTATCCGCATACCTGATTATAGACGCAGCAGCAGACTATTGGCAACCTGCTAGCAGAAAAAATAACTTTATTTCAGGTCAATATTCAGGAGCTACCGTGGTCGGATTACGCTCCTGGAGCATATCTTCCATACGCGCCTGCAGAAGTGGCAAGGCGAATTCATTGCCGGCGAAAATATACAGTTTCTTTTCCCTTATAGCATCGAACGCGATGTCGGCGACCTGCCGCGGCAAAACCGCTCCATCAAACCCTCCTGTGTAAAGCTTCATCAAGGCTTGAACGCCCGAGGCTTTCGTGTCCATTCCCTCACCTAACCTGTTCTTCAGCTCCTCCGGACGATTGCGCTCACTTTCCATGACATTCGTCCTGACCCAGCCCGGGACAAGCACCGAAACCCCGATTTTATCCGTCCTCATCGCCAATTCCTGGTAGAGCCCCTCGGTGAGGGCCATCACGCCATGTTTGCTGACAGCATAATTGTTCATAAGCGGGGAAATTGCTAGCGCTGCCGAAGAGGCAGTGTTGACAATATGACATTCAGTGTCCTGCTCGAGCATAATAGGTACAAAGAAATGAACGCCGTGAATGACTCCCCAGAGGTTTACGCCTAGTACCCATTGCCAGTCTGCCAGAGTGCTTTCCCAGGCGGTGGAGAACATGACGACACCGGCGTTATTGAACAGCAGGTGAACCTCTCCAAATGTATCCAATGTCTTTTCAGCTAAGGTTTTAACGTCTTCCGCTTTGGATACATCGGTTTTTACGACCAGCGCGGTCGCCCCCGTCTTTCTGATATCCTTTTCGGCCTTTTTAAGTGTGTCTTCATTTATACCCGCCAGGACGACCTTCATGCCCTCCCGCGCGCAGCGCTCCGCCAGACTGTAGCCAATCCCGCTGGCGGCGCCCGTAATAACCGCCACTTTATCCTTAAACTCCTTCATTACTCACCTCCCCAAATAAATCAAATAAATTATACTCTTATTAGTATAGTTGTCAACATAAAAAAGGGGAGTTTTTTCTATTCCCATTGACAGCCATATTGTTATAGTGCATAATATGGAACGTATAAGATATTATGAAAAGAAGGCAGGTATAGATGCTCAGAATCAGACTGCGGCGCGTTGGAGCCAAGAAAAAGCCCAGTTACCGACTGGTAGTCGCTGACGTACGGGCACCCCGCGACGGGGCATTCGTTGATATTATCGGTCACTTCGACCCCATGACCGATCCGGAGACAATAGTTATCCAGGAGGAGAAAGCACTGTACTGGCTGAGTCAGGGCGCCAAACCGTCAGATACCACTGCCAGACTACTGGGTAAGGCAGGTATTCTGGAAAAGTTCAAACCAGTCAAGGAGAAATCATGAAAGACCTAGTGGAGTACATCGCCAAGTCCATCGTCAATGAACCCGATGCAGTGAATGTCGAAGAGGAGACCAATGATGAGGGCATCACGCTGAAGCTGACCGTTGCCGACGATGACAAAGGGAGAATCATCGGCAAGCAGGGTCAGATTGCCCAGGCAATGCGCACTTTGCTCAGGGTAAAAGCAGCTAAGGCCGCTACCAGAGTCAGACTCGAAATTATGTAATATAGTCCCCGACTAGAGCCTACTTCTCCGGAGATGGGGAGCCACAGCTCTCCCCCCTTCATAACTTGTGTTTCTCAATCACGAGATACTCAGAAGTTAAACAGCATTCTGCGGAAAATGGAGCACAGACAGGACAACCCTCTGCCCGAAGGACAATTTTATCACGACCAGCTTATCGGGCTTCAGGTCAGGACAACCCGGGGTGAATATATCGGCGATGTTGTCGATATTCTCACCGGGAAAAGTAACGACAACTATATCGTCCGAGGCCCCACCGGAGAAATCCTCATACCCGCCATCGAGGACGTCGTCCAGTCAATCGACCTCAAACAGGGAATAGTAACTATAGAACCTATCGAAGGACTCCTGGATTTAAATACAAAAAAGCCGCCGAAATAATCGGCGGCTCAGGATAACCAAAAACCCCGGAGTTACAGCTTCCGGCGCCTCTTTATCTTATCCGCCACCGTCAGTCTCGCCATCGCGCGGCGCAGGGACGCCTCAATCCTGGCCACATCTGTTTCGGCAGTCTTTTCCATCAGTCTCTGCTCGGCCCTCTTCTTGGCTGCTTCGGCGCGTTCCATATCGATTTCCTCGGCTCTCTCGGCGCTATCCGCCAGCACGATAACCCGGTCGGGACGCACCTCCAGAAAGCCGCCGGAGATAGCCAGGGTATCTTCTTCCCCTCCCCTCCTCACCACCAGCTCCCCGGCCTGTAAAATGGTCATCAGGGGAGCGTGGTGCGGCAGTATGCCCAGCTGCCCTTCGGCACCGGGGGCAATGACCACATCCACATCCTCGGAATAGACGATGCGCTCCGCCGTAACAATATCGAGTTTCAAACTAGACATTAGTCTCAGCTCCCATGCTCTTGGCGGTTTCCACCACTTCCTCGATACCGCCCACCATATAGAACGCCTGCTCCGGCAGGTCGTCGTACTTGCCCTCGAGGATTTCGGCGAATCCGCGTACCGTATCTTCGACCTTCACATACTTGCCCGCGCGTCCGGTAAATACCTCGGTGACGAACATCGGCTGCGACAGGAATCTCTGGATACGCCGCGCTCTGGATACGGAAAGCTTGTCCTCTTCGCTGAGTTCTTCGATACCCAGGATGGCGATGATATCCTGGAGGTCCTTATAACGCTGCAGTACCCGCTGTACCTCGCGGGCGACGCGGTAGTGCTCCTCGCCGACCACGTTGGGGTCCAGAATGCGCGAGGTAGACGTCAGCGGGTCGACCGCCGGGTAGAGGCCCTGCTCGGCGATAGACCTCTCCAGGGCTACCACGGCGTCGAGGTGCCCGAACGTGGTCACTACGCCGGGGTCGGTATAGTCGTCGGCGGGCACGTAGATGGCCTGGAAGGAAGTAATCGACCCCTTCTTGGTGGAGGCAATCCTCTCCTGAAGCTCGCCCATTTCCGTGGCCAGCGTCGGCTGGTAACCCACCGCCGAGGGCATCCGCCCCAGCAGAGCCGATACCTCCATGCCGGCCAGGGTATAGCGATAAATGTTATCAATAAACAGTAATACGTCCTGTCCCTCTTCATCACGGAAGAACTCCGCCATGGTCAGTCCGGTCAGGCCCACCCGCAGGCGCACGCCGGGC
>JAUWZF010000203.1 GCA_030615475.1 Dehalococcoidales bacterium
CAAAACATCGGTTTGTTACCGCCCCACATAAAAAGGTCCGCCCAATTTCACGCCTGAAGGCTAGACGTGTAACCATTCGATAAAAAAGGAACGATTTTCTATGAGGTCACAAAATAAGCGATTGTGACATGTATTGAACAAAATGCAATTATGTGCAATTGGGTAACAATTTACTATTTTGTTACATATAGGTATTATCGGACGAACAATTTGACCATGGTTCTTCCGAAATATTTTCATTAAAAATAAATACCATAGATCCAACGCAATTCCGTCAGGCTCTGAGGCAAGCTACCTCATGTCCATTACCGATATCTCGCAATGGTGGCTTCGCCTCACGGCACTCAGGAGTGGCCAACTTACACCTGGGGTGGAAATGGCACCCCGCCGGTGGGTCTGCCGGACTTGGCACTTCCCCTTTAAGAACAATCCGCGTCCGTTTCCTTTCGATTACCGGATTTGGTACCGGTATCGCTGAAAGCAGCGCCTTGGTATAGGGGTGGAGCGGATTTGCATAGAGCTCTCGCGAGTTCGTTATCTCAATGATACGTCCCAGGTACATTACGGCCACGCGGTTACTGATATGCTGCACCACGGAAAGGTCATGGGCGATGAAGAGATAGGTAAGTTCCAGCTTTTCCTGGAGCTCCTCCAGCAGATTGATTATTTGAGCCTGGATGGAGACATCTAGCGCCGAAACCGGCTCGTCACAGATTATCAGGGTGGGCTGGCAGGCCAGGGCTCGGGCTATGCCCAGACGCTGGCGCTGACCACCGCTGAACTCGTGGGGTACGCGGTCCATCATGGAAGGGTCAAGGCCGACAAGCTGGAAAAGCTCGGCTACCCTGTCGTTAAAGTCTCTTCTATCTGCCTTCCCGTGAATAATCAATGGCATTCCGACGATTCTGCGGGCTGTTTGTCTGGGGTTGAGTGAGCCGTAGGGGTCCTGGAAAATAGCTCCCATGTGGGAACGGAGTGGCCGTATCTGGTCTTCCTTCATGGTGGATATATTGGTCCCGTTAAAAAGTATTTTGCCGGCCGTGGGTTTATAGAGGCGCAGGATACACCGCCCGGTGGTGGTTTTTCCGCACCCGCTCTCTCCCACCAGGCCGAGGGTCTCGTTTTTTCTTATCGCAAAGCTTATATCGTCAACGGCTTTTATCTCGCCAATCCGGCGCCGCAACAGACCTCTGGTAATCGGAAAGTACATCTTGAGATTCAGGAGTTCGATAACATTCTGTGTCTGTTCTGTATTCATGGTTTCTCCCGGGTATCGGCATAACATGATACGTAATGCTGCCCCTCGATAAGTGTCAGCGGGGGACAGGGTTCCTTCTGGCATCTTGCCACGGAATACTCGCACCTGGGCAGGAAAGCGCAGTTCTGGGGCATATCAATGAGGTTCGGCGGCAGACCCTTTATCGGGACCAGCTTTCTCTCTTCCCGTGTTTCACCCAGCTGGGGCACGCATTTCAGCAGGCCGATGGTGTACGGGTGACGTGGATTAAGAAATATGTCATCGGAGAGACCCGATTCGACAATACGGCCGGAATACATCACGTAAATCCTTTCGGCATAGCGGGCGACAACGCCGAGATTGTGGGTCACGATAATCAGGGCCGTATTGAATTTGGTGACCATGTCCTGCATCAGCTCCAGGAGCTGTGCCTGCGTGGTGACATCGACGGCCGTCGTCGGCTCATCGGCGATTAGCATTTTGGGATTGCAGGAAAGCGCCATCGCTATCATGACCCTCTGGCACATGCCGCCGCTGAACTGGTGCGGATAGGAATCGATGCGGTTTTTAGCGTCTGGGATGCCTACGAGCTGGAGTAGTTCTATCGCCCTCGCCCTGGCTATTCGCGGTTCCATGTGAAGATGAATCTCAAGAGTCTCGGTCAACTGCCGCGCGACGGTCAATACCGGGTTGAGTGAAGTCATGGGCTCCTGGAAAATCATGGCTATCTTGGCACCTCGAATGGAGCTCATCTTTTCGCCTTTGGCCTCGTACTGGAGCAGGTCCTGTCCATCAAATATCACCCTGCCGCTCACAATCTCTCCCGGCGGGGTAGAAATCAGCTGCAGGACGGAAAGCATGCTGACTGATTTGCCGCACCCGCTCTCTCCTACCAGACCGATTATTTCCTTTTCATTGATATATAAAGAGACGCCGTCGACGGCCTTGACCAGTCCGCGGTAAGTATGGAAGTACGTCTTCAGATTTTCAACAGTCAATACAGCTGTCATGTTACCTTTCCCAAGAGTTATCGGTTAGCTTTTAAATAACACCTCTGAGTTTCGGGTCCAGCGCATCCCGGAGGCCGTCCCCCAACATATTGAAACCAAAAACAACCAGCATGATAGCGATGCCGGGGGAAATGGCCAGCACGGGACTGGTCATAAGGAATTTGTATCCATCATTGACCATGCCCCCCCAGGCCGGCGTCGGTGGGGTTATGCCGATCCCCAAAAAGCTGAGACCAGCCTCCGCGAGGATGGTGGCCCCCAGCCCGATGGTAATCATTACCAAAAGCGGAGGAAACGCATTGGGCAAGATTTCCTGCAGCATGAGGCGCCGGTTACTCATACCCATTGCCCGCGCCGAAAGAACATACTCGTTCTGTTTCACCGAAAGGACCACACCACACATCATGCGGCAGGGTGGCGCTATCATACCAATAGCCAAGGCAATGATGACATTCTTCATGCCCGCCCCCAGTAACGTAGCCACAAGGAGAGCCAGCAGCAGCATCGGGAAGGCCATAAGTGCATCTATGAATCTCATGATTATATGGTAAAGAATTCCGCCGAAGTAAGCGGCAATAAGGCCAAGTGCTATACCGATGACCGAAGATATTCCTATGACAGATAATCCAATAATCAAAGAGGTCCGCGAGCCATAGATTATACGGCTTAAGGTATCCCTACCCAGAGAATCTGTCCCCAGAAGGTGTTCGGTACTCGGCGGCTGCAATTTGTTAATGATATCCATCTCATACGGGTCATAAGGAGCGATGAAAGGTGCAAAAATAGCCACGACTATCAGCAATGATATTATCACGAACCCAATAACAGGCAACGGCCGCCCGGCGAAGACGGAAATCATGCGTCTTGTTTCGCTGTAACGCGGCGCTGCTTCTGACCAGCTGGAATCATCAAT
>JAUWZF010000035.1 GCA_030615475.1 Dehalococcoidales bacterium
ATCTTCCGTTTGCCGTCTATTTTAGCCGATATTACATTCTTGTTGCTGGTCTCGAACTCCAGCCAGGCCCCGCGGGTGGGGATTAACTTAGCGTGGCACAAATCACGACCGGAAGACGGGTCTTCTTCGCACGTGAAGTAAACACCCGGGGAACGCAGCAGCTGGCTGACGACTACCCGTTCGGCGCCGCTGGTAATAAAGGTGCCTTTGGCGGTCATCAGCGGGATATCGCCGAAGAACAGGTCCTGTTCTTTGATTTCTCCGGTTTCTTTAACGAGCAGCCGTACCTTGACATACAGGGGGGCGGAATATGTCTGGTCCCTTTCGTGGCATTCCTGCTCAGAATGCCCCGGGCGCGGCTCGCGGAACTCGCAGGCGATAAAGCCGAGTTCCAGTCTGTTGCCGGTAAGGTCTTTGATAGGGGATATCTCTTCCAGCAACTGTTTCAGACCTTCTTCCTGAAACCTCTGGAAGGACTCGAGCTGAACCTTAATCAGATTGGGTACGTCCAGGACGTTGGGCAGCTTGGCATAAGATTTGCGTGAAAACGGGGTCTTTGACTCGGGTGTGGGTACTGGCGACGCTAAAACCATCTCTACTCCTTAGAAAAATGCAGCAATTCTCGTATCTCGTGTTTTAAGCGCAATCATTCAGAACGAAGACATGCTTACATATGCGGCAATATTACGGACATACACGTATGGGAAGGCTATAATAAAAAACACTTGGGGCATTATTACAAAAGTAAATGATATCATTTTCGTGGGTACCTTGTCAAGTCCCATGACCTATGATTTCCCGTAAGAAGGCGTAAATTCTTTAGTATTTTTTTAGAGTGAGACGGGCGGGATTAAAAAAATGGCACCATCCTGCTATAATAAAGCGAGTGATATGCGTAAGTTGACAAGGGCCAGGCTAGTGCTGGCAATCATCAGTACGCCGTGTGAGGAAGTGGCTATCTATGCGATATGGCGCTGGCTGCTTCCCGTGTTCGATATTCATCTGCCCGTCCAGGTGCTTATCGGCGTAATGATAGCCTGGTTGGCCTTCAGTGTATGGCGGTTTATTTTTACTACCTGGACTCTGGGGAAACAGGTGACGGTCGGCCTGCCGTCGATGGTCGGCTCCAAAGGTAAAGTCACCGGTAAACTGTCCCCGGAGGGTATGGTGAGAATCAAGGGCGAGCTCTGGGGGGCAACGTCAGCCGGGGGCGATATCGATACCGGTGAGGAGGTTGTGGTGGTGAGTGAGGACGGCCTGATGTTATCCGTACGTAGAGCTGGCGATAGCACGGCTAAACGTTGAAGAGAAAAGTAATAACATCACCGTCCTGAATAACGTAATCCTTGCCCTCAAGCCTGAGCAGCCCCTGTTTTTTCGCCTCGGCGATGCCGCCGCACTTTACCAGGTCGTTGAAGCTGATGCCTTCGGCACGGATGAACCCTTTTTCCATGTCGGTATGGATTTTACCGGCGGCTTTCACGGCCGTGGTGCCTTGCTTGATAGACCAGGCCCTGACCTCATTCGAAGCTATGGTGAAGAATGAAATCAGGTCCGAAAGCTCGTAGGACATTTTGATGGTGCGCTCCAGCCCCGGTTCTTCTATGCCGAAATCGGCACGGAATTCCTTCGCCTCGCTTTCTTCCATCTGCGCCAGTTCCATTTCCAGCTTGCCGCAGATGGTGATAACCCGGCGTTTTGCCCCCGAGTATTGTTCGTTCAACTCCGCTTCAAGAGAGGCTGCTTCGGGAAGCTGCTCTTCCCCGATGTTGACCACGATGAGGAGCGGTTTGGCGGTGAGGAACTGGTAGTTGGTGATGATTCCGGCCGCGGCCGGTTCCAGCTCCAGCTCGCGGATGGGTCGGTCGTTTTCCAAATCGACTTTCAACCGCATTAAGATGTCTTTTTCATGGAGGAAACCCTGGCGCTCCTGTGGTTTAGCCCCTTTCAGGGAGACCTCCAGTTTTTCCAGCCTTCTTTCCATAATAGCCAGGTCGGAGAAGACGAGTTCCATATTAAGAGTGCCGATGTCTCTCCCGGTATCCAGGCTGCCTTCGGGGTGGGGTATGCTTTCATCGGTAAAGGCGCGGACAACGCAGATGAGCGTATCGACGGTGCTGAGCTGATTGAGCAGTTCGCCGCCTATGCCCTTGTCTTGGGCCAGGCTCTTGACCGATGCCCCGACGTCGATGTACCTGGCTTCGGCCGGGACTACTTTTTTGGGGTGAAGCATCTCGTCCAAAACCTTGAGGCGGGGTTCCGGGACCCTGGCGATGCCGATATGCGGGGAGAGTCCGTCCGTAGTGTGGGTGATGGTATCCGCTTTGCCTCCGGTTAAGGCGTTAAAAACGGTTGTCTTGCCGCTCTGGGGCAGGCCTATAATGCCGATGTTAATACTCATCAGTGCGATGCATAGCCGCCGTCTTTAGTGAAATTATCAGCGGCCTTTCTTAACTATTTCCCGGGCTCTCTTGAGGGCCAACTCTCTTTCGTCTATATTAAGTTTATCGTTTGCGGCCAGGTTGAGCAGGACGAGCAGTGCTTCATGGGAGGCCATCTCGCCGAGCTGGTTGATGGCCTGTGTCCTCATTTTGCCGGCCATTTGCATATCCGTGGCAATGCTTGCCAGTTTCCTTAATTCTTCAGTTACGCCGCCTTCTTCAGGGATTTCCGACATCATTGTTCACCTCTTGATTTCAGCAGTCTGGTTGACATCTTATTACTTAGCTCTCTGTGCGATTATTCCTTAACGGCGGTTTTTTGTCAACCTTACTCATCGACCTTCGGTGTGGTAAAATAAGTCGACCCGTATGTAAGGAGATTAGAGCTTGCTGCACGTGCTTATCGGCGGGGACGATTTTTCCATCCGCCAGGCGCTCGAGGAGATAAAGAAGGGTATCGGCGACCCCACCGCCCTGATGACCAATACCACCGTCCTTGATGGACGCCAGGTAACGGTAGAGCAGATGAGGAGCGTCTGCGAGACGGTGCCCTTTCTATCGGAAAAACGACTGGTTATTGTTGAAGGATTATTTGAGCGTTTCGATTCTGGAAATAAAACCGGCCGGAAGAAGTCGTCCCGACAGCCCGAGCCGTCGGAAGCGTATAAGGCGATAGCCGACGGTATCAAACAGCTGCCGGAGTTCACGGAACTGGTGCTGATTGGGGGCGGAATAAAAGCCGGTAATCCGCTGTTGCGCCAGCTTTCGGCTATGACTGAAGTAAAGTCCTTCCCCCTGCTAAAACCCTCTCAACTGAGCCAGTGGATTATGCAGCGGGTGAAAGCAGTCGGCGGCAGTATATCGCCGCAGGCGGCAACCTTACTAGCTCGATTCGTGGGTAACGACCTCTGGATTATGGCCAACGAGGTCGATAAGCTGGCCCTGTTCACCGGCGGGCGTCGCATCGAGGAAGAGGACGTCAGGGCGGTCGTGAGCTATGCCCAGGAGGCCAGTGTCTTTGCCATGATTGATGCTGTCCTTGAGTTCAGGGTCGGGGTCGCCCAGGAGCTTTTACAGCAGTTGCTCAAGCAGGGGACAGCGCCGGCCCAGCTTCTGGTTATGCTGTCGCGGCAGGTCAGAATCATCTTCCAGATAAAGGAAATGAGAGGCCGGAAAAAGTCCCGCATGGATATTCAAAATAAACTGGGTCTGACTTCCGACTTTGTTCTGCGTAAGGCGTGGGAGCAGGCGGACAGGTATTCCCCGGCTCGACTGCGCGAAGTTTATCACAGGCTTCTGGAGACAGACCTCTCCATCAAGACGGGGAAGCTGGAAGGCGAACTCGCCCTTAATATCCTCATTGCCGAACTGGGGCAGAGAGGCACCATTGGGAAGGTTTAACAACTGTTTGGGGTCATTCCCGCACACCAATTGTCATTCCCGCGAAGGCGGGAATCCAGTGGAGGAGGGGTGGTATGGATTCTCGGGTCAAGCCCGAGAATGACATTATTATCTTAGGCACCATTTCAGCTTGACAAATTGGCGAAATAGGATAAAGTAGTAATAACATGACAGACCAGCACGACGCACCCATCCTGGCCGCCGACATCGGCGGCACCAAGGTAATGACCGCTCTTTTTTCCTCTGAGGGTAAAATGGTGTCCAGGGACGTCTGTCCGACTCTGGCTAACGAAGGTGTAAAGCCGGTCATCAAGCGACTCTGCTCGGCAATTGATAGTCTTCTCGGTCGGAATAGCCTGAAAGCTTCCCAACTCGGCGGCATCGGTGTTGCCTGTGCCGGCGGTATTGACTCGGGGCGAGGCGTGGTGGTAACTCCTTCTCCGAATATGACGGGCTGGGCGGATATCCCGCTGGGTGACATCATACAGGAAAGGTTTAAAATCAGCACCTTCGTTGTCAATGATGCCAGCGCCGCTGCTCTGGGTGAACACCGTTCCGGTGCCGGGATGGGGGTAAACAATCTCGTTTTATTTACCCTGGGCACCGGTATCGGCGGCGGCATTATCGCCAACGGAGAACTCTATCTCGGCGCCGTCGGCGCGGCGGCGGAGATAGGCCACATGACTGTTGATGCCAACGGGCCGGACTGCGGCTGCGGTAATACCGGATGCCTGGAAATACTCGCCTCCGGCAGGGCGGTAGAGAGAGACGCCGTTAAACGTGTCAGCCGGGGTGAAAAATCCTCTCTTTCTGAAATGGCCGGGGGGGAGACGGAGGATATCACCGCGGAAATGGTCGGAGCCGCCGCTAATAATGGCGACCCCCTGGCCCTGGATGTGCTCATGCGGGCGGCTTACTATCTGGGTATAGGCATGGTCAACGTGGTCAATATCTTCAACCCGGAGATGATTGTTCTCGGCGGAGGTATGGCCGAACTGGGCGACCTCTTTATCGGACCGGGTAAAAAGATGGTAGCGGAGCGTGCTTTCCCGGTATCCTCACGGGCGGTACGTGTTGTTACCGCTCAACTTGGTAATGAAGCCGGTGTCTACGGCGCGGCGGCCTTCGCCCTTGAACAAGCGATGAGGAGGACGGCATGAAAGTCCGTAAAGCGGTTATCATTGCGGCCGGGCGGGGGACCAGGTTCCTGCCCATGACCCGCTCTCTGCCCAAGGAGATGCTGCCACTGGTGGACAAACCGCTGATTCAATACGCGGTGGAGGAAGCGCTCGGTTCGGGTATTGAGCAGATTATTATAGTCACGGCGCAGGGTAAGTCGGCTATTGAAGACTACTTCGAGCGTTCTCCTGAACTGGAGCATTTCCTGGAGCAAAAGGGTGACACGGAACGGCTGTCGCAGATGCGGGAAATTGCCGGCATGGCGGACGTCCGCTATGTCAGGCAGAAAGAGCAGCTTGGCCTGGGACATGCCATCAATACGGCCAGAGAACTTGTCGGTGATGAGCCCTGTGCGGTAATACTCCCCGACGATATTATCGATAGTGATGTGCCCAGCTTGAAGCGGATGATAGAAATATACGAGAAATACGAGGCGGGCGTAGTGGCCGTGGAGCGGGTCGGTGACGAGGATACCAGGAAATACGGTATCATTGAGCCGAAACAGGTCTCGGAGAGAATATACCAGGTACTGAGCCTGGTGGAGAAGCCGGAACCGGCACAGGCACCGTCGCGTCTCGGTATTGTGGGCAGGTACGTACTGACGCCGCAGATATTCGATGTCCAGGCCGTTACCCCGCCGGGCAAAGGTAATGAGATTCAGGTGACCGATGCCCTGCAACTGCTGCTGAAGCAGCAGAAACTCTATGCTTTCGAGCTTGAAGGGGTACGCCATGATATCGGCACGCCGCTGGGCTGGTTGAAGGCTAACGTGGCGCTGGCTTTAAAACGTGACGACCTCGGCCCGGAACTACGGGAGTATTTGAAGAAATTGCTCTGATTTTCGGCTGCGGTCATCTGTCATTGTGAGCGGAGCGAAGCAATCCGCTATGGTCTCATTGACAGCCAGCCGTCATTGAACTTAAAATTACAGGTAAGTAATCTATCGTATTAATACGGAGTCATTTGCGTGAATAGCGACGAACTACGAACGGCATTTCTAAAATTCTTCGAGGAGAAGGGACATAAGGTCATCCCCAGCTCTTCGCTGGTGCCCAGGGGCGACCCCACCCTGCTGCTCACCAGCGCCGGCATGGTGCAGGTTAAGCCCTATTTCCTGGGTGAGGAGGTGCCGCCCGCTCTTCGGCTGGCTTCCTGCCAGAAGTGCTTCCGCACCACCGATATCGAGTCGGTCGGCGATGCCACGCACCTGACCTTCTTCGAGATGCTGGGCAATTTCAGCGTCGGCGACTATTTCAAGAAGGAAGCTATTGCCTGGGGGTGGGAGTTCGTTACGGAGCGCATGAAGATATCGCCCGAAAAACTGTGGGTTTCCATTTATCTCGATGATGACGAGTCGTTTAAATACTGGCGTGATATCGGCATCCCCGAAGAAAAGATAGTGAGGTTTGGTGAGGAGGACAACTTCTGGGGTCCGGCGGGCAGTTCCGGTCCCTGCGGGCCGTGCAGCGAGATTCATTACGACTTCGGGTCGGATAGGGGCTGCGGCAAAGCCGACTGCAAGCCGAACTGCGAGTGCGGGCGTTTTACCGAGCTGTGGAACCTGGTCTTCCCCCAGTATAACCAGGACGAAGCGGGCAACCGCACGCCGCTGCCGAAACCGAATATCGATACCGGCATGGGACTGGAAAGGCTAACGGCGGTGATGGCGGATAAGGACTCGGTCTATGAAACCGACCTGTTCGCCCCGCTGCTTGATGGTATTTCCAGTTTGTCGGGTAAAAAATACGGTGCCGGTGCCGATGATGATAATGCTATGCGGGTGGTCGCCGAGCACAGTCGCGCCATGGCTTTTCTCATCGCCGACGGCGTTATCCCCAGCAACGACGGGCGAGGATATGTGCTGAGACGGTTATTACGGCGGGCGGCGCTTTTTGGGCGGCGGCTGGGGCTGGACAAGCCGTTCCTGTCCGGGCTGGCTGAGACAACTGTCAAACAGATGAGTGCTATCTATCCTGAGTTGAAGCAGCGGCGTGACTTTATAAAAAAGGTAATTCAGCAGGAAGAAACAAGGTTTGAAGAGACGCTTAGTACCGGACTGGAAATTATCGATAGTGTGCTGTCGAAAATAGCCGTGAAAAAGACCAAGCAAGTATCAGGCAAAGATGCCTTCCGACTCTACGATACTTACGGCTTCCCGGTAGAGCTGACACAGGAGATTGTAGCTAAATTGGGTTTCTCCGTGGATATGGATGGCTTCGAGAGGGAGATGGAGAAGCAGCGGGAGAGGGCACGGGCTGTGGCAGAACAAGCAAGATGTGCGGAGTGTGGTACAAGACTAAAGAAGAGTGATAAGAAATGCCCGAATTGTGGGTCAACTAAGAGAGCTTATGGACCTATTCATTTTGTTAAGGAGCTTAAAACACAGGTTGGTCTAAAGGCGGATATGCAAGTGGAATTCGTTGGCTATCAGAATCTAAAGAAGAATGCGAATGTCATGGGTATCGTCATAGATAGGAAAGAAGTCGCGACCGTTGCAGCCGGTCAGGAAGCTGGCATAATACTGAATACCACACCCTTCTACGCCGAGATGGGCGGCCAGGTCGGCGATACGGGCGAGATAGTCGGCCCGACAGGCAGGTTTACCGTTACCGATACCGTACGCATACAACCCGATATCACCGTGCATCAAGGTGAGGTTATTGAAGGGTATCTATTGAAGGGGGAGGAGGTAAAGGCGGTGGTGGATATCGAGCGGCGTCTGGATATCGCCCGTAATCATACGGCCACCCACCTCCTGCAATCGGCCCTCCGGCAGGTACTCGGCGAGCATATCCAGCAGAGAGGCTCGCTGGTAGCCCCGGAACGCCTCCGGTTCGACTTCTCCCACCTGGCGGCCATGACCCGGGAAGAGCTCAAGGCCGTGCAGCGTATCGTCAACGAGAAAATCCGCCAGAACCTGAGGGTTTACGACGAGGAGACGAATTATAAAAAGGCCATTGACGAGGGGGCCATAGCCCTGTTCGACGAGAAGTACAGCGATGTCGTCCGGGTGATGCGCATCGGCGAACCGGTGGTGAGCGCCGAACTATGCGGCGGCACCCATGTTGCCCACACCGGAGAAATCGGCTATTTTCACATTATCAGCGAGGGCAGCATCGGCGCGGGACTCCGCCGCATCGAGGCCGTTACGGGACGTGAGGCTGAGGCGTATATCGGCCAGCGTTTATTTAGTCTTGAAGGTATCGCCCGGTCACTGGAGGCTTCACCCGAGGAAGCGCCGGACAAGGTTGCCGGGCTGGTTGCCGAGCTGGACAGGGAACGGAAACTCGTCCTGTCTCTGGAGAGGGAACTGGCCAGGAAAGAGGCTGAGTCCCTGCTGGGCAGGGTAGAGGTGGTCAAGGGCGTCAATGTACTGTCAGCGAAGGTATCGATAGCCAACCAGCAGGTCTTACGGGAAATGGCTGACTTCATCAGGGATAAGTTAAAGAGCGTCGTCGTCGTTCTGGGCGCCGTCAGCGGTAACCGGCCTGTCTTTATCGCCGCCGTAACCCTGGACCTTGTGGAAAAGGGCTATAACGCCGGGGATATCGTCAAG
>JAUWZF010000116.1 GCA_030615475.1 Dehalococcoidales bacterium
CTGGTACATCATATGTTCCACGTAGTAGCCGTAGGCCTTTTGCAGTTTCTTAATCGCTTCGATGTCCTGTAAAACCCCGAGCTGTTTTTCCTGAGCTTTAACCTGCTTTTCCAGAGCCTCGATTCTCGCCACCAGTGCTTCTACGTTCATGGTTGACCTCCTCAATGGTATTTTTCGTATTCAGGGTTAAGCAGCTATAAACCCCTAGTCCCCCCTGATCCTCCGCAGCAGCCCGCGTAGTGTCCCCCAGATACTGTTAGCGTTATCCACCTGCTCTTCCGGAGGGCTGGTTTCACCATAGCGGACGTCGATATACAGGTCGGTAAGTCGGTCCAGCGGCTCGCTGGTATCGGGCACGGCCCGTTCCAGACGGCCGGCGTACTCGATGGCTGTTTCGTGGCGGCGGCGAGCTACCCCGGAGCGGGCGGCCTCCCAGAGCAAGTGCCGGTATATCTCCCTGATGTTCAGTCGGCGCGATATGTCGTCATCCATATCATGTTCTGGTACCGCCGGCGCCCGTTTTCTTTTAAATTTCTGCCCCATCATGCCGAAGAGCAGCCGTAAATCATCCTTAAGCCCGCGCCAGCTCCAGAGCGATTCATGGATTTCCTCTATCTCCTCGCGGGCGCGCTGGGCGCGAAAACGGGATATTGCCTTCGCCAGGATAAAAATAACGACGGCGACAATAACCAAAATTACCAGCCATTTAATAATATCCGTCACTATCGGCGGTATCTGACTTTGCCCGATTTCCGTCCTTTCCAGGACAGGAATTCCGCCGGGTCCTTCAGGCTCAAATGTCTGGTCAGAACGCAGTAAGTTTAAGAAAAACTGTATTACGTAAAATATGGCTTCAAACAGGTAATTAAACGGAATCAGGATATAGGTGAATATCTTCCCGATAAAGCTGAAGAAGACGCCAATCCCGTGTCCGATGCTCGCGAAAAATTCCTCGGAGAAAACACTGGCAACGACAAAACCAACGGCAACCACGCCGCCGACGACACCCAGCATCATCGGCAGCCAGCGCTTTACCGAGGTCAACGCCGCTTCTTCTTCTGGCATCGAGCGGCGCATCGTGTAGAGGTGACAGACGGCTATGGCCACCAGGCCGAAGAAGAAGAACGCTATTATATTTAACCCGATGCCGGGTCCCGGCGGTTCGAAATTTTCCGACCCCGAGCTTACCTGCCAGATAACAATTAAGGCGATAAGGGCTACCATGCCGAGCAGGAAGGACCGGTAGATGTCTCTGAAATAGGACGTCGTTTGTCCCAGGATAATACCGCGCCACCAGAGATACAGCAGTACCGGTAGGGCCACCACGATGGTTTGGGGACTGTCAAAGGTAGTCCACAGTATCTGCCCCACATGAACAAACCACGCGCCGCTGAGGAATCCGTAGCCGGCGCCGTATTCGACACCCAGCACCAGTAAAATAGTGACCAGGCCGCCGCCGATAATGGCACTCTGGATTACAGACATCGGCCATTTCTGCCGGAAGAGTACCCTGGTCACCAGCAGGGAAACCGCCAGCACGATGATAACCGCCGCCAGGCCCAACGCCGGGCGCTGCTCGGAGAAAATAGGCCAGCCCCCCAGCCATACCAGCCAGGGATAGACCCAGAAGACCTCCATAAGGATTACCGCCAGCGGGTATAAAACAACGGCCAGCCAGTCGAATTTCCTGAATCTATTCATTATGCCTCTTTCAGGCCGATTTCCTTTACCAGGTCCCAGGCAACATCGTCGGTAATGTGGTAAACGGGCAGATTACCGCTACTTACTTCTGGCTTCTCGCCGCCCACCTTGACCAGCGCCACGCTGCGCCCCACCCTTTTCAAATCCAGCAACGTGGCCAGTAATTCATCCAGAGGCTGTGCCGAGACAACCACCAGGGTGCTGCCCCAGGGGAGACTCCGGGCTTCCTGCTGGATGAAACGGGCCATCGGTACCGTCTCGACTTGATGCAGCTGCGCCAGGGCCTCCAGTATGCGCGGCAGCTGGTCGGGATGCTGGCTGTGCGGTACCCTGACCATGCCCCGGGAAAAGCGCGTTATCTGGTTGACGTAAAGGCCGACACGGAAACCCCCTTTCAGGGCATGCTGGGAAATCGATGCCGCGGCGATAATTCCCAGTTCCTGGAGCTGGTAAACACTCCCCCATAAAGGCGCCCTAAGGGTGCGCACGTCCAGAAAAATACTCATGTCTACGGTAGTCGTCGGCTCATACAACTTGGTCTGCAGCTTGCCGAGCCGGGCGGTGCTCTTCCAGTGTATCCGCTTCAGGCTATCGCCGGAATGATAGTCCCGCACTCCGGCAGTAAGCACCGGGTCCTGGAACAGGTGCCTTTTCAGGCGGATATCGCCGAAGAACTGCTGTGAAGGTATGCCCAGTTTTTCCAGCGGAACCAGCCGGGGGTACACCAGAAGAAAATCCAGTTTATCAATATACATACTCCGGCGGAAGAAACCGAACAAATCACCGGAACGGATATATGTCGGCCCGAAGGCGAAGCAGCCCCTTTGCCGGCACCGCATCGGGAAGCGGCGGGTCACCCGGTGGTACATGTTGACGGGGAACATATTACTGAGGATGACGCGGTCATCATACGTTATGGTGGCTTTACCCTTCAGGAGGGTTACCTGCTCCGGCAGTTCGTCATCAATCTGCAGCCAGGGCAGGGGCAGGGGCTTCCGGTTGGTAATCTCCACCTCGAAGACTATTTCTTCACCGAAAAAAACCTGGTTATGGCTCAGGCGGCGTCGGTACTCAATACGGTGGAGGCAAAATCGGTTCCACAGTCGCGACACACCGCCGGTCAGTAGAAACAGCAGGGAAATCAAAACAAGCGGCACCTGGTGCGTTGCCAGGCTGATTATCAGAATCAGTGCCGCAAAAAACAGCCAGTAGTCGCCCCGCATCGCCTATCCTTCTCCGGCGACGGGTTCCTCTTCCACCGGCACAAACACGGAATCCATTATCTCTTTCAGGGTCTGCTCGGCTTTTTGGCCGCGGAGTCGGCTCTCCGGCTTGGGAATAATACGATGAATGAGCACGGGAGTAACCATGTATTTAATATCGTCCGGGGTTACAAAAGCCCTGCCCCGCAGTGCCGCCAGGGCCTGTGACGCATTGTAGAGCGCCAGCATGGCCCGCGGACTGCCCCCCAGCTCTACCGAGTCGTGCTCACGGCTGGCGTGAATCAACCGGATGATGTAGTCCTCCACGTCGGCGGCAATATGCACATCGTGGCAGGCTTTCTGCATTTTCAGAAGGTCATCAGACGATATTACCGGCGCTAGCTCTTCCAGCGGGTCGGACTGGCGGAAGCGCGATAAAATCAACCGGTCGTCCTCAACGCCGGGGTACCCAATCTGTATTTTCATGAGGAATCGGTCAAGCTGGGCCTCCGGCAGGGGGAAAGTGCCTTCCAGCTCGATAGGGTTCTGCGTCGCCATGACCAGGAAGGGCCGGGGTAGCGGCTTGGTCTCCCCTTCGGCGGTGACCTGGCGTTCCTGCATCGCTTCCAGCAGCGCCGATTGCGTCCTGGGGGTGGCCCGGTTAATCTCGTCTACCAGCACTATTTGCGACATCACCGGTCCCGGCCGGAACTCGAAGTCCGACGTCCTCTGGTTAAAAACGTAGGTGCCGGTAATGTCCGAGGGTAAGAGGTCCGGCGTGCACTGGATGCGCCGGAAGCTGCACCCCAGCGACCTCGCCAGCGACTTCGCCAGGACCGTCTTGCCCAGTCCCGGCACGTCCTCGATGAGCATATGCCCCTCGCAGAGCAGGGCGATGATAGCCAGTTCCACCACCTCGCCTTTACCCACGATGACACGCTCGACGTTTTCCTTTACTTTAATGGCAGCGTCTTTTATCTGCCGAACGACTGCTTCTTCCATGTCCCATACTCTTCTTTTTGGTTCATTATAACAGCTTGAGTGCGGTGTGGCTATTTTTTAGATGCCGACAGGCTAGGAAAAAAGGGGGAGTTTTAAGGGCACCTCCCCGCCTTGACAAACTCCCCACACTCTTGAATAATGACGTGGGTATCCCCCCCATTATAGAAATTAATTAACCGGGAGTGTGCTTGATGAAAGCGCTGAGGTGGTACGGCAGAAAAGACCTGAGGTATGAAGACGTCCCGGAACCCTCTCCCGGGCCGGGGGAGCTGAAAATAAAAGTGGCGCTGGCCGGTATCTGCGGCACCGACCTGAAGGAATACGCCACCGGCCCCCACATGATACCCCCCGATAAAGCCCCCCTGACGCCGGGACATGAGTTCGCCGGGAAGGTGGCCGCCGTGGGTAAAGGGGTCACCGATTTCAAGGTCGGCGACCGGGTAAGCGGCGTCGGCTACTGGTACTGCGGCGAGTGTTATGTCTGTAAAAAGGGCCTGTATAATCTTTGCATCAATCAGGGCTTCACCGGTCTCTCTACCGATGGCTGCATGGCGGAATACTTCGTCGCCCCGACCTACGCCTGTTATAAACTCCCCGACTCAGTCTCGGACGAGTACGGCGCCCTGGTGGAACCCCTGGCCGTGGCCCTTCACGCCGTCCGGCAGGGTAAGGTACAACCCGGGGACACGGTAGCCATCGTGGGTGACGGCGCCATCGGCCTCGGCGCCCTGCTGTCCGCAAGGGCTGCCGGAGCCTCCGCAGTCTACCTCGTCGCCAAACATAAAGGCCGGGGCGGACTGGCCGAAAAGCTGGGCGCTACCGCCGTTATCTACCTTAACGAAGGCAACCCCGTCGAGAAGCTTCATAAGTTGACCGGCGGCCCGGGGGC
>JAUWZF010000037.1 GCA_030615475.1 Dehalococcoidales bacterium
AGATAAAGGACCTCTGGGGCAGGTATCCGCTGGATGTATATGCCGCTACTGAATTCGGCATCTTAGCCACTCAGACATGGGATTACGACAGCATGACCTTTGTCCCCAATCTCAACTTCCTGGAATTCATACCGGAGGAAGAACATCTCAAGTGGCAGATGGACCTCAGCTACCAGCCGAAGACACTGTTACTTGACGAGCTGGAGGAAGGTAAAGAGTACGAGATTGTAGTCACGAATTTCCATGGCGGTGCCATGATACGTTACCGACCTGGAGACATGATCAGGATAACTTCACTGCGGAACGAGAAGCTGGGTATCGAGATTCCGCAGATGACTTTTGCCAGACGAGCTGACGACATCATTGATTTCGGCGTCACGCGTCTTACAGAAAAGGTTATCTGGCAGGCAATCGAGAACTCCGGCATACCTTACGAGGACTGGATAGCGCGCAAGGACACGGGAGAAAACATGGCGCTGCACCTCTTTATAGAGCTTAAAGATGGAACCCAGGCCACTGAGGCAGATGTAGCCAGTGCGGTGTACCAGAAAATCGTGGAAGTAGATGATGAACAAAATACTGCGGCCGAAATCCGCGGTGACTTTACGAATTTTATCGATTTTAAAATAGAAGTCACCCTGCTGCCCGTCGGTACTTTCGCCAGATATATTGAACAGCGGCGGGCTGAAGGTGCCGACCTGGCTCATCTTAAGCCGCCTCACATTAATCCCTCCGAGGAGATGCTTACTATCCTGGTGACCAAGCCAGAAAAGGTTGAGGTATCAACTGAAACAGAAACCGGCAAAGTGACGGCATAATTATGCCAGATTCCATAGTACTTTAGTTTCCCTTACCTTGGTTTGGTACTTTAGTTACCTCTTGACAGTTGCTACGTTTGGACTGATAATTCCCATATATGAATATATATGCCTTATTTCCTTTAATAGCTATAATAGCTTATATACCTCTGCTGCTCACCGTTGCCAACAGCCGGCCGTGGCAGAGGCGCCACACTTTGTTCGTGTTGTTCCTCATCCCGGCCATGATGTGGAGTCTGGCCGACTATTTATGGCGGAGCAATAATTTCCCTGAGCACAGCATGTTGCTGGGCCAGTTCACCATCATTCTATTCTGTTTAATGGCAATTCAATTCTATTGCTTTACTTCTTCTTTCTTTGCTCCCGGGCAGGGACGCTGGTTAACATTTGCATACAGTTCGCTGGCACTAATTATTATTCTGGTGGCACTGGGTTATATACCAGAAAATATTATCACCGATGGCGAGAAGCTTTATCCCGTTTACGGTAACGGAGTAATTATCATTGCATTGCCGCTATGTACTCTCGTGACCAGGACGGCATATGTGCTCGTGAGACGTCTAAAGACTCTGGACAATCCAGTGCTGTACAATCAAATCGTTTCGCTGTTGATAGGTCTCGGCGCTCTTACCGTCTTTACCTTCGCGGCTATCCTCCCGTTCGGCAGGGAATATCCGATAAGTCATATTGGTAATATCGTCAACGCCTCCATTCTCAGTTATGCCGTTATCAGGCACAGACTGGTTGACATCAGGCTCGTCCTGCGGCAGGGCACGGCCTGGTTAGGCCTGGGGATTGTCGGAATCGCCAGCTTCTGGCTTTTAATCGTGGTCATGCATACCGTTTTTGATTTCGAGCTGTCCCTGATAGCTTCATTTGTAGCGACTTTGGCAGGTCTTATCGTTTCCATCTTCGTTTACAAAGTACGCGGTTATTTCTTTGAATTTATGAGCCGGGCATTCCAGGGTTCAAGCTATGACTACCATAAGAAACTTAACGAATTCACCAATAAAATACACAATGTTTTCAGCCTGAAAGAACAGGGCGGTGAATTACTGACGTTACTCAATAAAGCTATCAATATCAAGCAAGCATGCCTGCTTTTCCCGGAAGCCGGCAGCGAGGATTTCGCCACCCAGTTTGTCGAGCCTAAAGACAAAGACAGTCCTCTAGCTACTCTCAGACTGCGGGCAGGCAATCCCATTATCACGTACCTGGAAAGAGAGCAAAAACCATTGCCCAGGGAAAATCTGACCATACTTCCAGCCTTTTTGGGTCTCTGGCCACAGGAAAAAGAGGAGATAAACTCAAAAGAGATAGAAATTTTCACGCCGCTGATAAGCCGTGACCGGTTGATAGCCATTCTGGTACTGGGGAAAAAGCAGTCCGGCCGGTATTCCCTCGAGGACTTCAGCATAATAGAAGATGTTACCAGCCGGGTAGCGGTGAGCCTGGAGAAGGAATACCTCCGTGAGCAGCTCAGAGAACGCGAGGAAGAGCTATCGGTAATCAACAAATCCAGTTCTATCTTCTCCTCAAGCCTGGATATTCAAGAAATATTCGGCAGCTTCATTGAAGAACTGAAGAAGGTGATTGACGTTCACTGGGCATCAATCGTCCTGATTGAAGAATCCGACCTTTGCTGTGTGGCATTGTCCTCCACCGAAGGTTCGGCCTACCAGGTGGGCGAAAGAATACCGATGGAAGGAAGCGGCACGGGATGGGTGATCACCCAGAAAAGGTCATTCGTCGAGCCGGACCTGTCACAGGAAAGGTATTTCCGCACCGGAGAGAATTTTTATAAACAGGGATTGCGCTCCATGGTTTACCTGCCACTGATAGCCAAGGGCAAGGTCATCGGCAGTTTCATCGCGGCCAGTCAACAACCGAATGCCTACAGTCAGCAGCATATCAAACTCCTGGAGCAGCTTGCTTCGCAGATTGCCATGCCGATGGAGAACGCCCGACTCTACGCGCAAGCCGAACAGAAAGCCCGTGTTGACGAACTGACCGGACTGCTGAATCGCCGTTCCCTGGACGAGATGATTGACAGCGAAATCAGCCGACACTCCCGCTACGGCGGCGTCTTCTCACTAGCCATTGTTGACCTTGATTCTTTTAAGGCATACAACGATAACTACGGGCACCTCTCCGGTGATAAACTCCTGAGGCAAATCGGCAATGTTATCAAGGGAGCCATCAGGAGCGCTGACCACGCTTTTCGCTACGGCGGTGATGAATTTGCTATCCTTCTGCCGCAGACCACTGTTGATGCCGCCCTCCAGGTAACCGAGCGGGTCCGCAAGAAAATTGCTGAAGATGTAAAGGCCGGTAAAATTACTGTTACTGCCAGTATCGGCCTGGCAGGCTGGCCGGATGATGGTATAAGCCACACTGATATTATCGCTGCTGCCGACGTTACTCTTTATCGCGCCAAACGAGACGGCGGCAACCAGAGTTACTGCGCTTCGGGCGCTCTGACGCCTCTACAGCTGACCGAACCAATTCTGGATACAGAGAATCACATAGACAGCAAGATTTTAAGCGTCGTTCACGCGTTATCGGAAACCGCGGACTCCAAGAGTTATTTTACTCACAATCATTCAAAGAGGGTAACCGATTCCTGTCTGGCCCTGGCCAAATCTCTCAAGCTGGATACCGCCGAAACGACCAGGCTGGAGGCCTGCGCTTTACTGCATGATGTTGGCAAGATATCTATCAGTGATGCTATATTAAACAAACCAGGTAAATTAACCGCCGAAGAGTGGAAGATAGTTAAAACTCACCCCCAGCTGGGGGCTACAATTGCCAGTCGTATACCTCAATTAGCTCTTTGTGCGGAAGGGATTTTGCACCACCACGAATGGTATGACGGGAGCGGTTATCCCGATGGTTTGAAGGGTGATGATATACCTCAGGAAGCACGCATTCTGGCTATTACCGATGCCTTTGCCGCCATGACTTCTGAAAGGCCTTATTCTGAAACCTTCACCCACGAGCAGGCCATAGAGGAACTCAAACGAAACTCCGGCACGCAGTTTGACCCACATCTGGTTGAGCAGTTTGTCTCCACATATGAAATCAATATCAATGGCGCTAGAAAAAAAGCGAGGAGGTAAACCAGTTCGGGCTATATTACCCGGGCCCGAACCAAACAGGAGCTATGATTAATAATAACAGGAACACCAAGATACAGGTATTCGTAATCAGTCAGCAATCGCTATTCCTGCAGGCGGTAGAGGCCGCATTCTCGGATACCGAGGATATAATAATTGTCGGTACTACCGGCGTGAATAGTGAAGTGCTCAAAGCTATTGATAACCTCCCGCCGGATGTAGCCTTACTGGACCTCGATGGGCCGTCGGAGAGCGGCCTGGAACTGGGCCGCAAGATAAGGCAACGCTCGCCCAATATCGGCGTCATTATGCTTACCTCCAACCCGGAAGACAACCAGCTATTCCAGGTGCTCAAGGCGCAGGCGGTGGCTTATCTCAGCAAGGAAGTTACCGCAGAACAGCTGATTGAGATTGTCAGGTGCGTCTCTAAGGGCGAACACCCGATAAACGAAAGCCTCACCACCCGACCCAAGGTGGCCGAGCATGTACTGCAGCAGTTCCAGGAGCTTTACTCGCGGAAGGAAGCCGAGGCCTTTATATCACCGCTTACTCCCAGGGAGATAGAAATACTGCAATACATCGCCCAGGGTTATCTTAACAAGCAGATTGCCGCCGAGCTCGGCATCAGCGAGCAGACCATCAAGAACCACGTTACTTCCATCCTGCGGAAACTGAACGCCAATGCCCGTACCGAAGCCGTGGTGGTGGCCATCAAGCAGGGCTTAATAAAGATTACCTGAACTGATTATCAACGTTAACGCCGTTGCCTGTAGCCTAATCATAAACCTACACCTGCCTATTCTTGTTGACAAATGTCACTATTATGGACTATCATATTCCTTGTGTCATACATCCGGTCTGACATCACGGTTATTGATAACACAACAAGGCGAGCATTATAGTGATAAAGAATTCCAAACTCTGGGTTTTAACAGGTACGGTAACTATATTATTTCTGCTAGTAGTCGCTTGTAATCCTGCTCAAACACCCACATCATCGTCTCCATCAACACCATTAACTGAACCAACTCCCACTCCAGCTCCTGAGCAACAACAAGAAGAAGAGTATTACATAGGTGGGGAGAGATATATTCTGCCGACCTTTGAAGATCTGGAAAGGGAAAGAGACAGTTTAGCCCGCAACTATCCTCAAACTATTAAGGGTGTTTGGGAACCGGCTGCCGTGTGGGGTCACCATCTTATAGCAAACAGCCTTTCCGAGCTGAGAGATTTGGGAGTAAACACCTTTCACGTACTTCCATTTTATAACTATGCAGGTTCCGTGCTTGAATTGGTACAGGCGGGCCCGGGATTACATTTAACGGGCGAAAAAGCGGAGAGAGAGTATATTGATAGGGTAGTGAAAGCAAAAAAAGCTGGATTTGCCGTCTCTATAATGCCGTCGTACTTCGGCCATGAGGCTAAGGCAATCCCTGATCTGGACGCCTTTGACGAATTTGCACTACAGCAAGCCAGGAAGTGGGCACAGATAGCTGAAGAATACCAGGTTGAGTATTTTTCGCCCTTCAGCGAATATGAGAAGATTATGGCCGCGCAGGGTCTATCGGGAGACGCTCTTGTTGAAAGAGTAAATAGCTGGAATCGGAAGGCCCTGGCTGAAGTTAGCCCTATCTTTACCGGTAAAATAGTCCTCAAGGTGAGTCCGTTCTGTCTTGGCAGCTATTCCGCACAATCAGCTACGGGTTTTGATATACTCGCAATCGCTTTCGGTTTGCCGGGAGGCGGACCACCTTTAGAAGAGTATCGGATGTCTGTTCAAAGAAGCTTCAGCGAGGCGCAAATGGTTGCCAAGCGAGATGATGTGGAGTGGATGGTAGGTGAATTCTTTCTACACATTGAGGGACGCTCTGAAGAAGAGTGCGTGGATATTTTTAGGCTCGTTTTCGAAGAATACGAGAGGGCTTGCGAGGGGGAGAATAAACCGATTGGCTTTACTTTCTTTGGATGGGAAATGCCAGACGGAAAGGTCAAGGACACGGAAATTGTTCCCTTCCTCAAGCAGTTCTTCCATGATATAGACTCTACAGGGTAGCGTGTTTATTAAAAGATTCGCATAAGAAAAATACAAACCGCATATCGTGTGGCCTATCATTACCCAGCGCATCGTTAATAGCCAGCCTCAGACTTGCCACTTTATCATCTTCACCGGATATTTACAGCTGTAACTCCACCATACCCTTTGCTCTTTAAAATACCTGTGCTAGAATAAACTGTGGGTGATACCCAGGGAGTAAAGGTGGTCAGCAGCCTGATAGAAGAACAGCTTAATCGATTGCCGCATAGTCCCGGCGTCTACCTCATGCGAGATGCCCAGGGGACGATACTTTACGTGGGTAAAGCCGCCAGTCTCCACAACCGTGTCAGGTCGTACTTTCAGGCCACCCAGAAGCTGACACCCAAGTTACAAAAAATGGTGTCCCGAGTGGCCGATATCGACTTTTTCGTCGCCAGTTCGGAACAGGAAGCTCTTATCATGGAGCTGAACTTCATCAAGCAATACCACCCCCGCTACAATGTCAGCCTCAAGGATGATAAGACCTTCCCTTACCTGAAGATAGCTGTAAATGAAGAATGGCCCAGGGTCTACGTCACCCGCCGTTTCGAACAGGACGGCGGACGGTACTTCGGGCCCTTCGCCAATTCCAGGTCGGTGAAAAAGACCCTCCGGGTCCTGCAAAACATCTTTCCTTTTCGCATCTGTTCCAAGACCATCACCGGCAAAGCACCGCGTCCCTGTCTCGAATATCACCTGGGACGCTGCCTGGCACCGTGTACCGGCGCCGTGAGTCGCCAGGAATACGCCCAGGTAATTAAAGGGGTCATTCTTTTCCTCGAAGGTAAACAGGAAAAGGTGGCCCGGGAGCTTAAAGCCAAGATGAACCGGGCCGCCAGGGCTACGGACTATGAAAAAGCGGCCCTGCTCAGAGACCAGATTGAGGCGATACAGGAAGTCATCGAGGGAGAGAAGATTGCCGCCGTCATCAGGGGAGAACAGGATGTCATCGCCTTCGTCCAGGAAGGCGACCAGGCTTATGTCCAGGTACTGTTCATACGCAGCAACAAACTGACCGGTCGGGAAAGTTTCCTCCTTCAGGGGACCCGCCAGGAAGAGCCGCGGCAAATAATGACCAGTTTTATCAAGCAGTATTACTCGTCCTGCCCCCAGATTCCGCCGCTGCTGCTGCTCCAGTACCCGGTGGAAGATAGACCGGTTATCAGGGAATGGCTGAAAAGCCGGAGGGGCGCCGGAGTTGAAATTCGGGTGCCGCGCCGCGGCGTTAAAAAACAACTGATAGACATCGCCGCGGAAAATGCCCGGCAGGGCCTGGAGCAGCTCAAAATCAAAGCAATTACCGCGTCCACATCACTGGATGACGCTCTGGCCGAGATTGAAAGAGAATTAAAATTAAAGAGCCCTCCGCTGCGCATGGAGGCTTACGATATCTCCAATATTCAGGGTACTTCGGCGGTGGGCAGCATGGTCGTCTTTGAGAAAGGCAAACCCAGGCCGGCCCACTACCGCCGCTTCAAGATAAAGACGGTAGCCGGAGCCAACGACTACGCCATGCTGCAGGAGGTACTCCAGAGGCGATTCAAACACAGTTCCAGGGTCGAGACTTCCACTCCGGATACCTGGGCTATCCTGCCCGACCTCATTCTTGTCGACGGGGGGAAGGGGCAGCTTAATACCGCCCTGTCCGTCCTGCGGGAAACCGGCAGTGATGTCCCCGTGGCCAGTCTGGCCAAGGAAAATGAAGAAATTTTTCTCCCCCGTCGTAAAGAGCCGGTGGTCTTACCGAAGTCCTCCCCCGGCCTCCAGCTTCTTCAGCGCCTCAGGGACGAAGCGCACCGCTTCGCCATAAGCTACTTCACCACCGTACACCGCCGGAAAACGTTCACATCGGCCCTGGATGGCATTCCGGGCATAGGACCCCGGCGCAAGAGCGCTCTGCTCCGGCAGTTCGGTTCCATCCAGAGAATCAGGGAAGCTACTGTCGAGGAACTCGTCGCCGCCACGGGTATGCCGCAGGAGCAGGCGAAAAGGATAAAGGAGTACCTGTAGAGATGCCGGCTAATCTGACACCCGAATATATCGCCGCCGAAAAGAATTTCCGCATGGCGAAAACTACACTGGAAAAGATTGCCTGCCTTGAGGAAATGCTGTCGGTCATGCCCAAACACAAGGGGACGGATCACCTCCGCGCCGACCTGAGAACGAAAATCGCCAAGCTGACGCAGTCGCTGGACAAGAAGACGGCTACGAAGCGGGCGTCCATGATGATTGAGAAAACCGGGGCCGGCCAGGTGGCGGTCATCGGACTGCCCAATACCGGCAAGTCGCAAATCGTGGCCAG
>JAUWZF010000164.1 GCA_030615475.1 Dehalococcoidales bacterium
GCCGTGGCCGGGACAAATGACGGTATCGTCGGGCAGCGTAAAAATCTTCTCTGTAATCGAATCTACAATTTGCTCGAAATTAAACGGCGACCATGTTCGGCCGGGCCCGCCGGGGAAAATAGTATCGCCGGCGAGCAGGTATTTCCCGATTTTAAAACATAAACCGCCCGGCGTATGCCCCGGCGTGTGCAGGACTTCCAATTTGATATTTCCCAGCGTAATGGTATCGCCATCTTTTAACGAAATTTCCGGCGGCGTTTTCAGTGAACGTGAATCGGCGGCATGGGCAGCCAGCGGCGCTTCAAGTCGGGACCTCAATTCGGCCAGAGCGCCCGTGTGGTCCGAGTGATCGTGCGTCAGCAGTATATATTTTGGATTAGTACCCTGCAGGCTTCCGATGATTTTCCCCGCACTGGCCGGGGCGTCCACCACCAGACTGTCCTGCGTCTCCTGACAAACAACGATATAGGCGTTGGTGCCGTACGGGCCCAGTTGCATTGTCTCTATACGTACATCGTTATCCTTTACTATGATGGTCATGCTCTCAAACTCCCGATTTATTGCCTATGTGCAGGATAATAGGTTAGTATAGGTTAATATAAGTATAACATCTGATTGACAATGAGAGAAAGACTGGCCAGGCTGACCTCCAACATACTGAACCCATTCCTGGTGAGCTTTGTCGTAATCATACTGCTCGCCGTGGAGGCTACCGCCAGCGCGGGCGAAGCCCTGAAATGGGCGTTAATCTCGATAGCTCTCAGCGTGCTGCCGATGTTTGCCGTCGTTATCTGCATGGTTCGGCAGAAAAAGCTGGACGGCATCTTCGTCAACCCCCGCCAGCAAAGGAATATCGTTTACGTACTGGCAAGCGGGCTGGCCATCATCGGCTGCGGGGTGATGTGGTATTTCAGCGCCCCGAAACTACTGGCCGTTACGTTCAGCGCCGGTTTGGCGGTGATAGTCGTCTTCATGGCGATAAACCGCTTCTGGAAGATAAGCCTGCACACCGCTTTCACGGCTGCTTCCGTGGCCGTTATAACGATTGTTTACGGTGTCCTCGGCGCCCTGACGATATTGCTGCTGCTGCCGGTAGCCTGGGCGAGAATCAGGCTGAATCAGCACTCGCCGGCGCAGGTAGCCGTGGGAGCTTTGCTTTCGGCGGGAATCGTGCTGGTAGTGTTCTGGGGATTCGGGGTGGTTTGATTTAGAAGGGCTGTTAAGTGGCTGGCTGCCTATAGAATACCCTCCTCCCCGCTCTCCTCTTCGACTTCTCGGCTCTCCTGCTGCAAGACCGCCTCAAGCTGCTCCATAAGGCGCGCCGCTCGTGGGTAGCCGATGTGCAGGCGCCGCTGCAGGAAAGACGTGGAGATATTTTCGTGCTGCCTGGCCAGTTCTCTGGCCTGTTCCAACAGAGGGTCACGTGGGTGACCGCCGATGGTGCCGAACGGGGCAGTGGCCACGAGTGTCTCCATCTTCAGCCTGTCAGGCTCCTCTCTTTGCTGGTTCCCCCAGAAATACACGAGCCGGTCTATCTCGGTTTCGGATAGGAAGCAGCCCTGGAGACGCTTGGGCTTGGCCGCTTCGGTGGGCATGTACAGCATATCGCCCCGGCCCAGGAGTTTCTCGGCGCCGGCGCCATCGAGGATGGTCCGCGAGTCTACCTGCGAAGTGACTGCGAAACTGATACGCGTGGGGAAGTTTGCCTTGATGAGCCCGGTAACCACATCCACCGAGGGACGCTGCGTCGCCACGACCAGATGAATCCCGGTAGCCCTGGACAGCTGAGCCAAACGGCACAGGCTGCTCTCAACCTCGTCGAAGCCGGCCATCATCAAATCAGCCAGCTCATCAATAAGCAAAACGAGGTAGGGCAGCTTTTCATTACCCTCTTTATCCTGATTGTATCCATCGATGTTACGTGCCCCGGCGGCGGACAGCTTCTGATAGCGCTGGTCCATCTCCTGCATAAGCCAGCGCAGAGCGGATAAAGCTTTAGTGGTATCGACAATAACCGGAGTGGCCAGGTGGGGTATGCTGTTGTACTGCGTCAACTCGACCCTCTTGGGGTCCACCATGATGAAACGGACATTGTTGGGCGTATTATGCATCAGCAGGCAGCAGATAACGGTATTCAGACAGACCGTCTTGCCGCTGCCCGTAGCACCAGCAATCAGCAGGTGGGGCATTTTAGTCAGGTCGGCGACTATGGCCTCACCACCGGCGCCCTTGCCCAGAGCCAGCGCCATCGTGGTCCGGGCATGCAGTTTCTGGAAAACGCTGGTCTCAACCACCCCGCGCAGGCTGACCAAGTCCGAGATTGTATTGGGCACCTCGATGCCGATAAAGGCTTTTCCCGGTACCGGGGCTTCAATCCTGATGGTGGGCGCCGCCCGCGCCAGCGCCATGTCATTAGCCAGGGAGTTAATTCTCTCCACCTTGACCCTGGTCTTGGATACTTCTTCCAGCCTGGTCTGGATGTTACCGTCCCGGTCTCTTTCTTTGATTTCCTTATATTTCCTGTCCCAGCCGGGTTCCACGCCGAACTGAGTAACGGTAGGGCCGGCATTAATCTGCACCACCTTGGCTTCGACACCATAACTGGCCAGTGTTTCCTCGATGAGCTTGGCCCTCTGCAGATTTTGGTCCTGGCTGAACTGAATCTCGGGAGATGTGTCCAGGATATCGACAGGCGGCAAACGCCAGCCATCGACGACTTGCAGGTCCGCCGACTGCCCGTATTTCTTCCAGACGTCCTCGGCCACCTGACGCAGTTCCTGTCTGGGCGATGGTTCGGTTTCAGCCGCTTTTGTAGCATCAGGCTTCAAAGATGCGGCTTTTTCCGCCAGTTCTTCCAGCTTCTTACGGGAACTGACAACCTCCGGCGGCACTAACGGTTCTTCCATTACTTTAGGCAGGGGCGGTTTTCCCTCAATCGGAGTCCGGGGGTGAAGAACTCGATGTGTCGGCTCCTTTGTTTCGGGACGGGCAGCCCGGGCCGGTGCCGGCCGCCTCTTGAACTGCTCACCCACCCAGGCAAAAAATCGCCCGATAGCCCGGAAGCTGGGACGCGGCGCCGCCAGGAAAGTGCCGATGACCAAAAGAGCAAATATGCGCAGCCCGTAAATAAAATTATAGTCCCGGTAATTGATGATATCCCGCCCAAAGCTACCGCCCAAACCATTTTTCAATAATTCTTTGTCTGCATAATTGAAACTGGCCAGAATGCCCCAGACCGCCAGTATGAAAGCGATGCCGCCCAGCCACCGATTCCAGTGGAAGAAGAGCGAGCCGAGCTTACGTCTCCAGATCAGCGTGATAATAGTAACGATAGCGGCGACGATAAAGGCTAGGCCGATTCCAAATAGCTCAAGAAGGTTCTTGCCGAAGTCAATTAAACTATCTTTGAATACATACAACAATACCACGATAACAACAATCATGATGAGCTGTCGCATGGGTGTTTTCATCAGAAAGCGGAAAAACAGTCCCAGAGTCGACTGTGAAGACTGCTTTCCGGGCTTTCTTCTGGCTCCGGGTTTATCATTTACGGGTAATTTTTTTCTAGCCATACGACTCCTGCTAAACCGGAATATCCGAGACTATACTTTCACCATAAAGGGAAGAATCATGGGGTGGCGCTTGGTCCGCTGGTAATAGAATTTCTCCAGGGTATCCTTGACCTTGGTATTGATGAAGCTCCACTCGGTAACACGGCCGCCGCTATGGTCCAGCGTCCGGGCCAGCAACTCGCGGCTCTCATTCATCATGTCCTTGAACTCTCTGGTA
>JAUWZF010000137.1 GCA_030615475.1 Dehalococcoidales bacterium
GACGCATGTCTGCGCATGCCTATATATGTATTACCTCGCAGACATGCGAGGGGTGTGATCCTCAGGTTTTCATCGGGTGGCCAACATGAAGGTTTGCATCTATAGCCGGGTTAGTACAGGAGAGCAAGACACTAGGAACCAGTCTGTGGTGCTAACTGACTGGGCAAATCAACGCGGCTACGAGATTATTAAAGTATATGAAGAAGAAGAATCTGCTTGGAGAAACGGCCACCAGAGAGAATTGGCTAACCTGATAGTTGATGCCAGAAAGAGAAGGTTTCAAGCTGTACTGGTATGGGCATTGGATAGACTGAGTAGGGAAGGTGCCCTGGCAATATTGAGCTTGGTACAGAAGTTATCTGCCTGTGGAGTAAAGGTACTATCTTACCAGGAAAGTTGGACCGAGGCCCCTGGGGAACTGGCAGAGCTGCTATATGCGCTTACCGGGTGGGTGGCTAGGATGGAAAGCCAGCGCAGAAGTGAGAGAACCAAGGCTGGACTAGCTCGAGTTAAGGCCCAGGGCAAACGTCTGGGTAGGCCATCGGGATCTAAGGATAGGAAAAAACGGAGAAGGAGACAAGGATTTACACCACTATAAAGCTTCCTTTTTACTTAGATAGTTCGGGTGTGGATATCAGGCTTGAGGTTTGGCGGACCTTTTTAACAGGATTAGACAAGTCGATGATTTGTGCAATTGAGGATCTTGAACAACAAGACCTACGCCTTCAATATATCCTTATGCCGCAGAGCACGTTCCAAGGAAGGCTGCATTTTCATCTCGCGGAACTCGTTGATGGCGAAGTCAAGGTGCTCGAGGGCTTCAGATTTTTCATCCGGGTAGTGCTCCAGTAATAGCTCTGAGAATATACCTACGATGATTAATTAAAAACTGAAGAAATTCTAGATCGATTCCAGCTTTAGAGATGCCCAGAAAACCGAGCTATCTTTATTAAAATCCGATACCAAATTTATACCTGTCTCAATCTTGGATCCATTTTATCGCGAATCCAATCACCCAGGAAGTTCCCAGACAATACCACAGAGCCAATGGCCAGGCTAGGGAATAAAGAGATCCACCAAGCTCGATCGAAGAGATTCCTGCCATCGGCTACCATTGACCCCCATGATGGCGTTGGGGGTGGAATCCCAGCCCCGAGGAAGCTTAAAGAAGCCTCTATTAAAATCACAAGTCCTACACTCATCGTCATCAACACTATCAGTGTGTTGACCACATTAGGAAAGAGATGCGTTATTAATATTCTAGCTGGCGAACTGCCAATAACCCGCGCCTGCGCTACAAAGTCCTCCTCGCGAACTCTCATGACCTCTCCCCGCATCATGCGTGTGTAAGGAGCCCAGCTAAGCGCCGACAACGCCAGGACGACGGTTTTAAAACTCGGTCCTAGAACGACGCCAAGCAGCAGGGCAATCAAGAGTGCGGGAAATGCCAGGGCTGCGTCCGTTACCCTCATCAGCACGGCATCAACACGCCCTCTTCTATACCCCGCTATCATTCCCAAAACAGTCCCGATAACGGTAGCAATCGCGATAACCATTAGCGCGACACTCAGAGAAATCCTGGCGCCGAATATCATGCGACTGAGGATATCCCGACCGATGGTGTCTGTTCCCAGAAGATGAGCCGTGCTCCCTTCGGGCATGAAGAATGGCGGCGTAAGCCTGTCCGTCAGCGACATCTCATTAGGCGGATACGGCGTGATTAAATCTGCGAATATGGCGACAAATACGAGAGCGGCCAGGATGATAATAGGTATAAGCGGTAACCGACGTGAGGTTTGCCATATATGCCGTACCCTTTTTCCGAAACCGGCTCTTGCTATAGCTAGTTCGCTAGACATAGTTAATACCTTATCCGCGGATCAACGTACGCGTAGGTAATGTCCACCAGCAGGTTCACTAAAAGAACGACGACAGCCACCAGCATTACGGAAGCTTGTATTACCGGAAAATCGCGTCCTATCATCGCCTCAGCCATCAGCCGACCCAGACCCGGCCAGGCGAAAACAGTCTCGATTATTACGGCGCCGGTAACAATCATGCCAAATGAGATGCCAGCCGCGGTTAGCAGGGGTATTATCGCGTTTCTCAGCGCATGCTTCCAGACTACCATCCCCTCCGAAAGACCCTTTATCCGGGCCAGCTTGACGTACTCGCTACCTAGGACTTCCAGCATGCTGGACCGGATCAACCGTGTAAATATTGGTAAACTGAAAAAGGAAAGGGTCAGGACCGGCAGGACAAAGTGGGCAGGAGTTCCCATGCCACTGGTGGGGAACCATCCCAGCCACACGGCGAAGATGTAGATGGCCACAATGGCCAACCAGAAACTCGGCAAAGCCTGACCAAGAATAGCCAGGAATTTCACCCCGCCATCCATCCAGGTACCGAACTTGCACGCCGCCGTAACACCCAGGATGAGTGATATTATTAATGACAGGGCTATCGCCGATATACTCAGTGATACCGTATTGGGCAACCTTTGTGCGATCAGTGAGGTAACGTCTATCCTGTTACGGATTGATTCCCCAAGGTCGCCCCGGCTCATATTTTTCAGAAAAACCCAGTACTGTTCGGGCAGTGACTTATCCAGGCCCAGGTGCTTTCTGATAACTTCTATGTCTTCCAGCGTGGCCATGGGGGGCGCTATCAGCATCACAGGGTCGCCACTGGCTCGTGCCAGAGCAAAGATGACCATTGATATAACGATGAGGGTTATTAACGCCTGTATTATCCGTAATATTATAAAACGCGCCATCCTGTCCTTTACATGCAGCTAGGCATATACCCCGTACTCTTTAACACACCGGGTCATTGTTTGCACATTCTCAAATTGTTCGTTTTAGCCGATATCAGCGCCCTTGGCTAAGAACACACCACCGGCTTTACCCGTGGTATTGGTCTGCTGCCAGCAGTAGTCATCCGTATCTTCAGGCATGTCCGTATATATCAGAGTTTCCGGCTTACCCTGCAAAATGACCGTCAGTAGACTATCCTGAACGGCTCGTCCGACATAAAGCCGCAGGCGCCCTTGTGCAGCGGTATGCACACGTAGGGTACCGGCGCCCGGTCTGGCGTTAGCTACGGCCAGACGAATCATCCCGGCCGTAGCCTTATCCAGAGCCTCGAGCCACGTTTCCCGGTTGCCGGTACCATCATTATCCATCTCGCGTTCCGAACAACGCGTCACCGGTATGGTCTGCATTAAACCGGGCAGTCAGTCAATTGCTACCCAGCCAGCCTGCTTTACTTCTTTTTGATACCTGCAAAATTGCCCCATAGATCATACTGATATTGTAACGTAAATTCACCGATTATATCGCTCACAGCGTAATAGGGGAACAGGTACACAACACCCGGGCAAACATAACGATCAAGCGTATATTCTATAGTCTGCCGGAAAAGCTCTAACTGCTGAGCCTGATCCGGGGCCGTTTTGATGCTCGCGTGGAGGGCATCCCAGTCGGTGTCCATCAGCAGGCGCCAGTTGCCGGTCGATTTATGGGCGCTCTCGATGAATGCGATGCTGATTGGCGTCGTCGGCATATTCCAGACGGCGGCGGTCCCCGCCAATTCAGGAGGATACGGGTCAGTATACATCAACCCCCTCAGTTGCCCCATGTCTATCGGCACCACTTCAGTCTGGACGCCGATAGCTTCCCAGTAACCCGATATGATCAGATTAAAATCGGGAAGCCAGGCCGGAAAGCCGTGAGAGTATATTTTAACTACCGGGTCATCGAAGGCGTCCGGATATCCGGCTGCCCTCAGCCGCTCCATGGCGGCGGCTTCATCGTATTGGAAGTAGGTGGTGATCCAGGCCGGGTCATAACCCCAGCTCGTTGGGTTCGTCCAGATCACGCCTCCCGGTTCGGCCAACCCGTTGAAGAAGGTATCTATAATCTCCTGACGGTTTATGGCGAGCGACAGAGCCTTACGAACCCGTGCATCCGATAGCGGCCCGTCAGAGGCCCACGTACCCAACATGGTTATTACCGGCACGCTAGGATTCCCCAGGGTGCGTAATCCATAGCCTTCAGCCTCTACGTCAAGAGCTTCATCGGTGTTGACCGCGACAATATCAGTCTCCCCGTTCCTGAGCTTGGCTAAGGCGGTACTCGACTCCGGCACCAGCTCGACTATCAGGCTGGCGAAGTCCGGCGTAATGCGCCAGTGGTCCACCACTGCCTCAAATTCTATGCTTACGCCCGGAACGAGCTCAATGAACTTCCACGGCGCCGTTCCTACGGGATGCTCGTTGAAATATTCGTCTCCATGCTCCTCGATGTAATTCTTCGGCACCATGGGGCATCCCCAGATAGAGGCATAGAAGAAGTAA
>JAUWZF010000144.1 GCA_030615475.1 Dehalococcoidales bacterium
GTAGCCGATAGCCCCCGGGATGCCGAAGAGCAGGAAATAGAACAGGGGTGCCACCAGGCTGTCCCCGGTTCCCTCCGCCACCGATTCCACTGCCGCCGATACCAGCAGCGGCTCGGGCAGGTCTTTCGTCTCCCGACTGACCAGCGCACGCAGCTCGGAGCGCGTTTCATTCAATTTATCGTCCTGTAAGATCTTCCTGACATTCAACGCGGCACGCCGCAGTCCTCTGATGGAGAAGGTGAATTTCAGGAGTACGCCAGCGACTATGATATAGGCGACCTGGCTGACATCGTGCAGATAGGCAAGCAGGAAATAGACCGGAATGACGAACAGTGCCAGAGTAAAAATCGTCATTCCCATACCGTAAAGGAACTGGGTGGTGGGGTTGAGTTTAAGTCCCGCTTTTTCCAGAAATGAAATAGCCTTGCCCATCCACGCCACCGGATGCACGGCGTCGGGCGGGTCGCCCAGCGCCAGGTCGACGGCTGCGGCCAGGGCTATTATCAGTATTATCTCCATGACTGTGTTCCGATGGTATTGTTCCTGTGGGCGCCCAGCAGCACGGTGGGAAGGCCGTTGACGGGGTGAGTGTAAACGCAGTTCTCGGCGCCGTAGACCTCCTTGATATTTTTATCGGTGATAACCTCCCTCGGTGTTCCCTCGGCATGGATGCGTCTCTCGTTAATCAGGAGCAGCCGGTCGCAGTACTGCACCGCCAGATTGAGGTCGTGGATGGCCGCCAGCACTGAGAGGTTCTTCTGCGTACAGAGCTTTTTAATGAGGTCGAGTGTCTCCACCTGGCGGCCGATATCCAGGTTGGCCGTCGGCTCGTCAAGGAGGATGGCCTGGGTCTCCTGCACCAGCACGCGGGCAATCAGCAGGCACTGGATTTCTCCACCGGAAAGCTCGTTCACCCGGCGGTTAGCCAGCTCGTCGGTACCCGTCTTTTCCATGGCCTGCCAGGCTATAGCCCAATCGCGCTTACTTTCGGACTGGAACAGGCCCAGGTGCGGATTCCTCCCCATGAGCACTATCTCGAAGGCGGTAAAGGTACTGGGCAGCAGCGGTAACTGCGGGACGACCCCGACCATGCAGGCCAGCTCCCGCCTCGGTATATCGGTTATCTTCCGCCTGTCGACCAGTATCCTGCCCGACTCGGGGCTGATGACGCGACTCAGCGCCTTGATGATGGTCGATTTACCCGAGCCGTTGGGCCCGATAAGTCCCACCATCTCTCCCGGTGATACTTTAAGGGTTATATCCTCCAGCACCGGATGGTGGTCATAGCCCAGCGTTACCTTCTGCATTTCCAGTTCAATCATATTTAGCCTCAGAAAATTGCCTTTTTACGTCGCCGCAGCAGGTAGAGGAAGAAGGGAGCGCCGCAGATGGCGGTAATCACCCCGATGGGTATCTCCGTGGGGGCCAGCACGGTGCGCGCCACCAGGTCGGTGAGAATCATGAAAATAGCCCCGGTCAGCACCGCCAGCGGCAGTAAAAAGCGGTGGTCGGCTCCCCATATCAGCCGGACGGCATGGGGAATGATGATGCCGACGAATCCGATTGTCCCCACGAAGGAAACGCTGGCGGCCGTAATCAGGGTAGCTGCCACCAGCAGTATTATCTTTTGTCTTTCCACGTTCACGCCCAGCTGCTGTGCCTGCTCCTCGTCGAGCTGCATGACATTGAGTAACCGGGCGAAAATTATTATGACCGCCGTCCCCACGGCCACGTACGGCAATACGATTTTGATTTCCGACCACTGGCTCAGGGAGAAACTGCCCATCAGCCAGAAGATAATGCCGTGCATTTTATCCCCGCTGGAGATGATGAGGTAGGAAACGATTGACCCCAGCAGGGCGCTCAGCGCCACCCCGGATAGAATCAGCGTGGTCACGGGCAGGGTTTTCCCCACCCGCGCCAGCAGGTAAACGGTAGCGGTACTGAGCAGTGCCCCGGCGAAGGCGAGCAGGGGAATGAGGCCGAATCCTGCGATATTCCAGGTGACCGGCAGCAGAAAGCCGGTGACGGCCCCCAGCGAGGCCCCCTGGGCCACGCCGATGAGATAGGGGTCGGCGAGGGGATTGCGGAAGAGTCCCTGGTAAGTGGCCCCGGCGGTGGCCAGGGCGGCGCCGACCAGTCCGGCGAGGATGACCCGCGGCAGGCGTATTTCCAGGATGATAGTCCCGATGGCACTTTGCCAGGTTTGAGATATATCAAGCAGAGGCAGCTTAGCCACAAGGATGCGGAATGTGGTAAGGAGTGGGATGTGAACGCTGCCGATGCTGGTCGCCAGCGCTATGACCACTATCAGTACCGCGGACAGTCCCAGGAGGCTGTAAATACGCGTGCGCCTCCCCGAAAGGTACGTGCCGCCCGGTGGCTTGATGGACAACGGACTGGAAGACATGTTAAAAAATTCTCACCACCTCGTATCTCAGGTCTTCGCTCCCCGTCAAATAAGAAACGTCTTGGAGGTGTTTCCCGGCCAGGCTGGCGGCGTTTTCTATCTCCCCGGGAGCTGGCCGCCGCCAGGGATTATCGCCGGTGGGAATATAGGCGTCGATTCTATGTGGTATGCTTTTGTCCACTCCGGCGATGAATCTGGCAATCTCCTCGGTTTCCGGGCCGTCGATATACTCCGGGATAAAGACGCTCTCGGTTCTCAGCCTGACGCCCGATTTGTAAAGCGTCACGAAGTTCTCCAGCGCCTTCTTATTGGACGCTCCGGTATAGTCCCGGTGTAGTTTATCCGTATAAGCCTTGATGCTGAAGACCACTTCGTCGATATGTGTGAGGTCGGGGACATAAAAGCCGTTGGTTAAAAGGACGTTATAGCTTGAGAATTCCCGGTGCAACGCCTCGGTCAGCTGCGGCAATTGGGGGTCGAGGGCCGGCTCGGCCCCCATGAAAATCACCTCGTCGACCTCCAGCTTGCCTAATAGCTGCATGACTTCTTCCAGGTCGAGGAATTTCTCCGGAGTCTTGTTGACCATGTTTTGTCCCTGGAAGATTCTATCCTTTGTTTCCTTTAGATGGCAGTCGTATATCTCCCGTTTCAGCAGGCAGGCCCGGCAACCCAGGTTGCAGCCCCAGAAGTGCAGCTGGACGATTTTCGTGTCGGGGCCATAGGTTATATGGTAAACGTTCACGGCTACTCCTCAAATAGCTCAGGGTGTATGAATCCGGCGAACTGCTCCAGGGCCTCGACAATCCGGGGTCCCGGGCGTCCTACCAGGTCGACGTCTATCCTGTAGATTCTGTTATTGATGCGGGCATCGGTATCCTCTAACCTCGGCTCTGTGGTGATGAACTGTAAGGGCAAGTCCTCGCCCGTTCCCATGCCGACGCCGGCAATCATCACCTGGGGATTGGCGGCGATAACCACTTCCAGGCTGATAGCGGCATAGCCGTCGAGTTCGCTGGCGACGTTAGTGCCCCCGGCCGTCCGGATGAGCTCGTCGTGCAGGGTCCCGGAGCCGGCTGCCATCAGGGGGTCGTGCCAGACGACGTAGAGGACGTTCGGCTTCTCTGCCCCGGCCAGCCCGTCCGTCTTATCGGTCACGGCCTTAATCCGCTTCTGCATATCGGCCAGTAAGCTGTCGGCCTCTTTTTCCGCACCGGTGACTTTTCCTATCAAGGTAATAGCCTCGATTACCTCATCGATTGTCGTGGGGTCCACGGCCACAACCGTCAAACCTTTAGCTTCAAGCTGGGGGATAACTTTATCTTCGTGAATCACCGTGGCCAGAATCAGGTCCGGGTCCATCGCCACCACTTCCTCGATATTGGGGGTGCTAAAACCGCCGATGCTCGGTTTCTCTTTAACTTCCGGCGGGTAGTTACAGTAATCGGTTACGGCAACCAGGCGGTCGCCCAGTCCGAGCGCGTACAGGGTCTCGGTATGGCTCGGGGCGAGAGAAACGATTCTCTGCGGGTTGGTGGTCTCCAGTGTTACCGTTCTTCCCAGCTGGTCGATGATTTCCACAGGTGGCGGGGGTGTGCTTTCTGGTTCAGTTGGCGGTTTAATTTCTGGTTCTGTTGGCGGCGTGCTTTCGGGTGTGGCCGTGCAGGATATCAGGAGACTCGAGAACAGGGCTGCGACCAGGAAAATTGCGCTGAGTTTTCTAAATGTGCTTTTCATTTTACCTCCTTGCTAAATAAGAAACCCCTCGTCTCCAGCCGAGGGGTAACCAGACTTAACAAAAAGTCCTACCACTCCCCGCGGAGTACTGTAG
>JAUWZF010000242.1 GCA_030615475.1 Dehalococcoidales bacterium
AAAGCCAGCGCCGGCTCGAAACTCAAAGGGCCGCTCCGGGATAAATCAGATTCTCTGACGTACGGCAGGTTGGCGATTATCAGGTCGACGGGTTCCGGCAGGGGTTCCAGCATGTCACCCTGTAGAAAGACAATTATATCGACCACGCCGTGTTTTTTACAGTTGGTGCGAGCGACTTTCAGTGCCGGGGCAGATACGTCGGTGGCGTAAACGGTCACTCCCGGGAGATTCACGGCCAGGCTGACAGCGATAGCACCGCAGCCGGTGCCGATGTCGGCCATTCTGGATATAGCGTGGCTCTGAGACAGGCGGATTGCTTTCTCGACCAGCAGTTCGGTTTCCGGCCGCGGGATGAGGACATTGTGGTCGACCCGAAAGTCGAGGCCGTAGAACTCGCGGTGTCCGGTGATATAGGCCGAGGGCTCTCCTTGAATACGGCATTCCAGTAATTTCCTCAGGGCTTTATCGTGTGCGGGACTGACATTGTGGTCTATGTCCGAGTAAAGCCGGGCGCGGCTGAGTCCCAGTACGTGTCTTAAGAGAATTTCACCTTCCATTGAGGCATCATCGATGTTACTATCCGCCAGAGTCCCGCGGGCATAAGTTAAAGCCTGTCGGCGGTTCACACTGTCTGTCCCTCGAGTTGTTCGGCCTGCTCGGCGGCGGTTAGAGCGTCGATAAGCTCGTCCAGCTCTCCTTCCATGAACCGGGGCAGGTTATGAAGGTTGACATTAATACGGTGGTCGGAAATGCGGTCCTGGGGGTAGTTATAGGTTCTTATCTTTTCGGCGCGTTCGCCCGTGCCGATCTGCGAGCGCCTGTCGGAAGTAATTTGCTCCTCCTGTTTGCGCCGCTCGGTATCCAGGAGGCGCGTGCGGAGCACGGACAGGGCTTTTACCTTGTTCTGAAGCTGCGAACGTTCGTCCTGGCAGACGACGACCATTCCCGTGGGCAAATGTGTCATGCGGATGGCCGTGGCGACCTTGTTCACGTTCTGGCCACCGGCACCGCCGCTGTGAAAAACGTCAATCTTGAGGTCGTCGGTGTTAATGTCGATATCCACTTCCTCGGCTTTGGGCAGGACGGCTACCGTAGACGTGGAGGTATGGATTCTGCCGGAGGACTCGGTGATGGGCACGCGCTGGACGCGGTGGACGCCGCTCTCATATTTCAGGCGACTGTAAGCGCCCTTGCCTTTTACCTCGAAGATTATCTCTTTAAAGCCCCCGATGCCGCTCTCGCTCATGCTGAGTATGTCGGTATTCCAGTTGTGGGCCTGCGCGTACCGACTGTACATACGAAAGAGGTCGGCGGCAAAGAGAGCAGCCTCGTTGCCCCCCGTCCCCGCCCGGATTTCCATGATGATATCTTTCTCATCGTTGGGGTCCTCGGGCAGCAATGCCAGCCTGAGTTTCTCCGTTAGCTCGCCGAGTTCCGTTTCCAGGGATTCGATTTCCTGTCTGGCCATGTTTGCCATCTCCTCGTCGAGGTCATCATCCAGCATCGCCCTGGTCTCTTTCAGCGACTTATCAACGGATTTGTATTTCCGGTAAATCTTTACGGTGTCTTCAATGGCCGCCCTCTCCTGGGCCAGCTTCTGCAGCTGGCTGAGGTTGGTCGCTACCTCGGGCCGGGCCATCTTCTTGTCGAGCTCCCGGTAACGCTTCTCGATTTTTTCAAGTTGTTCTATCATTTTCTATCTTTCCCTTAACAGAATTATAACACAGCGTAGATAGCGCTCCAAGCTGTCTCTTTTGTTACTCGGTTGATTGGCTCTGCCTCACCCCTGCCCCTCTCCAGCCTGTGTCATAGTAAAAAACCCAAGTGTAAATTGGCTGGAAAGGGGAGTTTAGGAGAGAGGGGGCGAAGCCCCCTCTCAAAATCTCTTCCCCCTCTTCAACCCGTTCATCTCGCGCTATAATTAATCTGGCTGGTTGGAAAGGTGGATTAAGGGGGTGAGGTTATAATGGGCTACGTCAGATTACACAAATCTAAAACCAGTAGGCTATAAGACACGAGAAGCCCTCAAAGCTAAATCAATTGACATTTAAAATGAAAACAAACTATAATCAAGCGTGTCCGTCATGCCAGCAAATGGCAATCGTGCGATGTACTTAGTTGATGCAGGTTCATATTCGCTGAATTCCTATCACTTCCTGGATATTACTTGTCTGAAACAGAGCCGTATATATACGGGCTAGAAGGAGCTGATAGTATGACCATAACGGAAATGCTTGCCAGAAATGCCAGATTAACTCCCAATTCCCTGGCGCTGATAGAGATAACACCGAGCAAGAATTTAAGGAGGGAGATTACCTGGAAAGAGTTTGACGATAATGCTAACCGCGTCGCCAATGCCCTCATTGCCAGGGGTGTCAAGAAGGGCGATGTCGTCGCCCACCTGATGATGAACTCCAGCAAATGGCTTGAAGCCTATTTCGGCATACTGAAGACCGGTGCCATGGCGGCGCCTATCAACTTCAGGTTTATCAGTCGCCAGATTAAGTACTGTATCGATATTGCCGAACCCAAGGTTATGATGCTGGACCAGGACTTTACCGAGCGGGTGGAGGAAATTCGTTCGGTGATGCCGACGATTAAGCATTACATATTCGTGGGCGAAAATCTGCCGCAGGGTATGGAGGCTTATGACGACGTGCTGGCGAAGTCCTCTCCCTTACCTCCAGATATCGAACTGACTGGTGAAGATGAAGCCGGACTCTACTTCACTTCCGGCACCACCGGCGACCC
>JAUWZF010000264.1 GCA_030615475.1 Dehalococcoidales bacterium
CCGATGAAGACGACCGATTTGTCCGGGTAATCGCGGGCAATGGTTAGCGCGTCCCGCGCCGAGTAGACAATCCGGACATCGGCGCCTTCGGCCTTGGCCAGCTGCAGGCTGGAACGACTCCCCGGTACTCTGACCATGTCCCCGAAGCTGGTAATAATAACATCGGGCAGGCGTCCCAGGGCGATGGCCTTATCCAGGTCGGCGCTGGCGGTGACGCAGACAGGACAGCCCGGCCCGGAAAGCATCTTAATATTTTCGGGCAGAAGCTGGCGCAGGCCGTGCTTGAAGATAGCCACGGTGTGCCCTCCGCAGAACTCCATGAGCCTGGCCGTCTTATGCGAGCGCTTATGAATCCTGTCGAGCAGCTTTTTACCCAGTTCCGGGTCCCGGTATTCGTTAACGAACTTCATTGATTGCACCCTGTCATTGATTACGCCCTGTCATTCCCAACTTGATTGGGAATCCAGAATTAGCTCGCTTCACTCAATTCTTTCAGTAATTTAAGAGTCTCTTCGGCCTCGGCGGGGTCGATGACACTGATGGCGTACCCGGTGTGCAGCAGCACGTAATCGCCGACCTTTGCCTCGGGGGTAAGCTGCAGGCTGACCTCTCGGGTAATGCCTTCGATATCTGCCTCGGCCTGCTGGCCGTCTATCGATTTTATCAACGCCGGTATGGCTAAACACATGGCCTCTTACCTCTTACTTCGCCAGTTGTCTTTCCCAGTCGTCCTTAATGTCCTTAATTTCCTTGCCGATGCGGAAGGCCGGGCCTAGGAACTCGCCGACTTTGTTATACGTGCCGGCCGGGTACGTCATGTAGATAATGGGGTCGATTTTACTCACGTCCGGTTTACCGTCGGTCATACAGTCGTCGGAGACCAGTATCTCCTTGATGGGGCCGGCAATCAGGTAATGGCTGCCCAGCTTCAGGATGTGCTCGGCGGTACAGCCGATGTTGACCGGGCACTGCTCGATGAACGGGGCGCCGGCGACTTCCCCGTAAAATACCTTGAAATTACAGTCTTTGGCTTTATCGGTTTTGGCACCGGTGGCGATGCCGCAGTAGTCCGTTTCTTTGACAAGGGCCGTACCGGGGATATTGACCGAGAATGTCATCGTCTGGTGGATGCCCTTCAGGGAGTGACGGACCCGGTTCAGGGCTATGGCCATCCACGGTGGCGTGCCGCAGGCTATGGTAATCCAGGCCACCGTGACAAAATCGGGCTTGCCACCGACGTCAGCGCCGACCATGACCGTGGGGTGGGGAAAGAGCAGGGGCATAATATCAATCTTTGTCTTATTCATAGTCTCTCCTCCGGCTAATGGCTTTTCTTAATCTCCTTGCCGATACTGAATGCATTGCCCAGGACCTCTCCGACGGCGTTATAACGGGCGGACGGCCCCCGACTGTAGATGAGGGGCTTTATTTTCATGATGTCCGGTGCACCATCGGTCAGGCAGTCCTCGGATACGTGGGTCTGCACTATTTTACCGACAACCATCGTGTGGACGCCCAGATTGAGGATGTGCAGGACCTCGCACTCCAGGTTGACCGGGCACTGCTCGATGAGCGGGGCGCTATCCAGAGTGCCGTAAAATACCTTGAAGCCGCAGTCCTTTGCCTTGTCCGTCTTAGCCCCCGAGACCATGCCGCAGTAATCGGTCTCCTTGATAAGGTCGGCGGAGGGAACATTGACCGAGAACGTCCGGTTCTGGTGGATACCCTTCAGCGTATGTCTCTCGTGGCGTATACCGACGGAAATCGTCGGGGGCTCACCCCCGGTGATACCGCACCAGGCAAAGGTGGCGAAATTGGGTTTGCCGTCGACCATAGCTCCCACCAGAACGGCGGGATTGGGGAAGAGTAACGGCTGCGGGCCGAGTTCTTTTTTACTCATTGTCCGTCTCCTCGCTAAATTGTGCAATAACCACCTGCCCCAGAGAGATGCCGCCGTCGTTGCAGGGCACCTGCCGGTGAGTATATACATCAAGCCCGGCGGACTCAAGCAATTCTATGGTTTTTCTCAGCAGCAATCGATTCTGGAATACCCCGCCGCTCAATGCCACCCCGGTAATCTTGGTCTTGGGCGAAATCCTCTGGCATACCTCCAGTATTATCTGGGCTACCGTGTTATGGAACCGGGCGGCGATTCTGGCTCTGGGCGTGCGGTTGTGTAAATCGTTCACTATTGAGGCAAACAAATCGTGAATCTTGATGGTATTGATATCGTCATGCTTCGTTATGGAGAATGGGTAGTAGGCGGACTCATTAATAGCTTTGCCGGCGAGTGTTTCGAGGTCGATTGCCGCCTGGGCTTCGTATTCGATAACGCCCCTCACGCCGATAAGGGCGGATACGGCATCGAATAGTCGGCCCATACTTGAGGTCAGCGGCGAGTTGATGCTGTTTTCTATCTGGCTCTTGATAATATCGGTTTCCCCGGGGTCGATATTTTTCAGGAAGGGAAGGTGCCGGTCTAAATTAATGCCGAGCGATAGCAGATAGCCGATGGC
>JAUWZF010000044.1 GCA_030615475.1 Dehalococcoidales bacterium
TTCCAGGTAGCCCGTGAGGTTGGACAGGGGAGTCCTCAGTTCATGGGCGACATCGGCCACCATGTTACGCCGCAAACGCTCGGTATGCTCCAGGTTCTCGGCCATGGAGTTGAAGGACCGGGCCAGCTCGCCCACCTCGCCTTTGCCCTTGAAGTCGACCCTGCGGGAGAAGTTACCCTTCCCGAATTCCCTGGCGGCGCTACTGAGGGCTTTTACCGGCGCCAGGATACGGCGGGACAGGATAAAGGTGAGCAAAAGGGCGATGGCAACTGCCAGCAGGCCTGCCCAGATGAAGAAACGTCCTATCGTCCCGTAGGTGATTTGTAAGGCAGCGCGGTTGATATCCGGTGACTCCCCGTGACTGATGCGGAGTGTGCCGATAGTGCCTGTTCCCAACATTGGTGACATGGGCTGGCCGGGCGCGGCCTCGGTGTACTTACTGCCCAGGAGTCTTTCGTCGGAATCCGCAACCACGGTGCCTTCGTTATCGGTCAGTATAATCCGCCGTCCGTAGAGTTTGCCACACTGGACGACGAAGGGTTGCACGCCCTCCCAGCTTCTTACCATCTGGTGATATCGGGACAGTTCCAGTTCCACCCTTTTATCCTGCATCAGCTCCACGCGTTCTCCGAACCGGCTGATTTCACCGCGGGTGGTGTGGTAGGTAAAGAAGAAAACGGAGCCGATGATGACGATTATAACGAGGGCGAAAGCGGCCAGGAGGCGGAAGTTCAGACTATGTATCACCTTTTGCCTCCATGAGCTTGTAGCCAGCTCCGTAGACTGTTTTAATGTACCTGGGGTGGCGAGGGTCCGGCTCCAGTTTCCGGCGTAGTTTGAGGATATGGACATCGATAGTGCGGTCGAAGCCGTCAAAATCATAACCGAGCGCTTTTTCAATAATCTGCGCCCGGCTGAACACGCGCCCCGGCTCTTTAACGAGGGCTCCCAGCACTTTGAATTCAATCGGCGTGAGGTTCAGAGGTTTGCCTTCCAGTGATGCCTCATGTTTCAGGAAATTGACGGTAAGCGCACCGTGCTCGATTTTCTCCGGCCCGCGTTCTCCGGGCAGGCGGCGCAGCACCGCCCGCACCCTGGCCGCCAGCTCCCGGGGGCTGAAGGGCTTGGTCACGTAGTCGTCGGCGCCGAGGTTCAGTCCGGTTAACCTGTCGTCATCCGTCGTCAGGGCGGTAAGCATAATAATAGGTACGTCGGACTCTTCCCGGAGAATACGGCATATCTCAAGTCCGTTAATACCGGGCAGCATGAGGTCCAGCACGATCAGGTCCGGCTGGTTTTCACGGGCCAGTTTCAGGGCTTCATTACCGTCATAGGCGGTGAGAACGCGGTAGCCGTCGCGGTTCAGGTAGAGCTTGACCAGTTCTACCGTTTTGACATCATCATCAACTACCAGGACCTTTTTTCCTGACATCTTTAAATCCCCCGCATTTTTCAGGTTTCATATAATGTTATAACACAAATGTTAAGAAAATATGAAAAAAATAAAAAGGAGGGGGAATATCCCCCTCCCGTTTGCAGTTGTGGATTATTTTTCTCAAATGTCAGATGGTTACTCTACCGGGGCGTCCGGCGCGCACCAGCCGCGGAATCCGTCGCCAAATCCTCTGCCGAATCCGCGGAAGCTGCGGAACATGCTGCCAAAGGGTTTTTCACCGTCATGGTTGCCCGGGCCGAACGGTAACGTGATGTCCGGCCTCGATTCCAGCCACTTCTTGAACTCATCGGTCGGGAAATCCGGTCTGGACCCCAGCCACTGCTCAAGCTCGTCGAGCTGTTCCTGGGTTATCACGCCTTCCTCTATCAGCCTCTGGTGCAGTCGGTCGCGGGCTTCGATTCCTAGCTCGTCTCTAGCCTCGGAAAAGGCCTTTTGCAGCTCCTCTGAATCGATAGCAACGCCCGTGTTCTCTTCGTAGATTTCAGCGACTCTGTCAAGAATGTTTAAGCAGACTATCTGGGGCTGGCCGGTGTCCTCGTCGTCTGCAGAGGCCACGGCGAAACCGCCCAGAATTCCACCCAGGACGACCACCGTTAACAGCACGGTAAAGAGGAATTTCTTGCTTCGCCACATACCGTTTTACCTCCTTTAAATTAATGATCTATAAAGAGGATACCAGCTAAATATTAAAATCTGATTAATATTTGTGAGATGTTGGTCACATACATCTGGCCATTTATTCGATTATGCTATAGTTAGATATAACGGATGGTTTGCCATGTCGACAAAGACCAAGAAATCGCAGAAAATCCGCATTCACGTTACAGGGATGACCTGTACCACCTGCGCTGCTACCGTCGAGAAGGCTCTGGCGGAGACCAAAGGGGTGGAGCAGGCCAGCGTAAATTTTGCCTCGGAAAAAGCTTCGATAGATTACGACCCGGAAAAAATAGACTTCTCTGAAATTAAAGAAGCCATCTCCGGGTCGGGCTATGGTATCGCCACCCAGAAATCCATTTTTCCGGTCAGCGGTATGACCTGCGCTTCCTGCGTTGCCCGCGTCGAGGAAGCCCTGAGAAGCGTCACCGGAGTGGTTTCGGCCAGCGTCAACCTGGCCTCGGAGAAAGCCACGGTGGAGTATATCGAGGGGACGGAGGTGGCCGACCTGCGCCGGGCCGTGAAGGACGCCGGCTATGAAATGGGCGAGGAAACCGAGACCCTGGAAGATGTTACCACAGCTTCCGAGCGGGAGATTAAAAACGTCAGAAATAGATTTATCGTGGCGGTAGTCCTGGCCGCTGTCATCATGGCTTTAATGTGGGCGCCCGTTTTCACCGGGAAGTCTTATCTCCTGTGGGCGCTGGCCACACCGGTGCAGTTCTGGGCGGGGTGGCGGTTCTACCGGGGTGCGTGGGGCGCCCTCAAGCACCGCACCGCCGATATGAACACCCTGATTGCCGTGGGCACATCGGCAGCCTATTTTTACAGCATGGTGGCGGTACTCGCTCCCGGCCTTTTCCGGGCCGGCGGACTGGAGGTCCACCTGTATTTTGAGACCTCGGCGATGATTATTGCATTGATTCTTCTCGGGCGTTTCCTGGAGTCGAGGGCCAGGGGGCAGACATCGGCGGCCATTAAGAGGCTTATCGGCCTGCAGCCGAAGACGGCCCTGGTTATCCGCGACGGCGAGGAGATAGAAATACACGTCGAGGATGTGCAGGTCGGCGACCTCATTCTGGTGCGTCCCGGCGAGCGCGTACCGGTGGACGGTATTATCCGGCAGGGAAGCCCCAGTATTGACGAGTCTATGGTGACCGGCGAGAGCCTGCCCGTGGAGAAAAAAGAGGGCGACGAGGTCGTCGGGGCTACCATCAATAAAACGGGCAGCTTTCAGTTCGAGGCGACCCGTATCGGCAAGGACACCACTCTGGCGCGGATTGTCCGACTGGTGGAAGAAGCCCAGGGGAGCAAGGCACCCATCCAGCGCCTGGCCGACGTTATAGCTGGCTACTTCGTGCCGGTGGTCATCGGCATTGCCGTGATTACCTTTATTATATGGTACTTTGCCGGGCCGGCCCCATCCCTGACTTTTGCCTTCCTCAACTTCATCGCCGTGCTGATTATCGCCTGTCCCTGCGCCCTGGGACTGGCCACGCCGACGGCGATTATGGTTGGCACCGGCAAGGGCGCCGAGCAGGGCATACTTATCAGGAGCGCCGAGGCGCTGGAAAGGTTTTATAAAATAGATACGCTGCTTATGGACAAGACGGGGACACTGACCGAGGGTAAGCCGGAAGTAACCGATATCATTGCTGTTTCTCCTTACTCACAGGAGGAGGTGCTCGGTATGGCGGCGGCGGTGGAGCACGACTCGGAACATCCGCTCGGCGAGGCCGTCGTCAGGGCGGCCCGGGAGAAAAAGTTGAAGATAGCTGAAGCCTCGGGTTTCCAGGCTATCCCTGGCCACGGCGCCGAGGCCAGAGTGAATAAAAAGAAGCTCCTGCTGGGCAACCTCAAATTGATGAAAGACAGGGGGATTTCCCTGAATGGACTGGAAGAAAAAGCCGAAGACCTGTTAAAGAACGGCAAGACGGTGATGTTTCTGGGGGTGGACGGAAAAGCGGCGGGCGTCATCGGCCTGGCCGATACCTTAAAGCCGAATGCCAAAGCGGTGGTGGCTGAGGTACGCCGGATGGGTGTCGAGGTGGCTATGGTCACCGGCGATAACCGGCGAACCGCCGGGGCAATCGCTCATGAAGCTGGAATCGTGCGTATTCTGGCCGAGGTGCTGCCGGAAAATAAGTCGGCAGAGGTGAAGAAGCTTCAGGACGAAGGCAGGATTGTGGCCATGGTCGGCGACGGCATCAATGATGCCCCGGCCCTGGCGCAGGCGGATGTCGGTATCGCTATCGGCACCGGCACCGATGTGGCCATGGAAACAGGGGATATCACTTTGATTGGCGGGGACCTGGGTGGTATTGCCACGGCCATATCTCTGAGTCGGCGCACCATGCGGACTATTAAACAGAACCTTTTCTGGGCTTTTGCCTATAATACGCTGCTTATCCCGGTGGCGGCGGGGGTACTCTACCTGGCCTTCGGCAGTACCGGAGTGCCGTCCGGGCTTACTTTTATCCTCGGTAATTACGGCTTCCTGAACCCGATTCTGGCGGCGGCCGCGATGGCGGCCAGCTCGATAACCGTGGTATCCAACTCGCTGCGCCTGAGGAGTTTCAAACCTCAAAAGTTCGCAGATTAAACATAGGAGGTGCCGTTATGGCGATTGACCCCGTATGCAAGATGACCGTCGACGAGAAGAAAGCGGCAGCCACTTCCGAGTATAGGGGCAAGAAATACTACTTCTGCGCCGTGGGCTGCAAGAAGGCTTTCGACGCTAACCCGGAGAAATACCTGGCCGCAAAATAAAACAGGACAGGGCACTTGACATAATTCTAGGCTTGCTTTAGCGCAGGGATTCCACATATTGCGGCGTGGTCTTGCGTATTAAGATAATATAACGGGCCTAGATTGTTCTACCTGAGTCAGCCCAGTATTTTCCCCTTAGCTCCCGCTTCATTACCTTCCCGGCGGCATTCTTGGGCAGGGAATCCATGAACTCTACTGATTTGGGGGCTTTATAGCCGGCCAGGTTCTTCTTGCAGAGGGCGATCAGTTCCTCGGCGGTGCAGCTGGCACCCTGCTTTAAACAGACGATGGCATGCACTTTTTCTACCCAGTACGGGTCAGGGATGCCGATTACCGCCGCTTCATGAATGTTGGGGTGCCGGTAGAGAATTTCCTCCACCTCTCTGGGGAAAACATTCTCGCCGCCGGTGATAATCATGTCCTTTTTACGGTCGACGATGTAAATGTAGCCGTTTTCATCGTAGCAGCCGATATCGCCGGTATGCAGCCAGCCATCGACGATGGTACTGCTGGTGTCTTCGGGTTTCTTCCAGTATTCCAGCATGTTGTGCTTGCTGCGGGCAATAATCTCGCCCATTTCACCGGCGTTCACATCTTTTCCTTGGTCGTCCACGATTCTGGCCTGCACGCCGATATCCGGCTGGCCGACGGAGGAGAGAATCCTTTCCTCGGGTCTGCCCAGCACGTCGTGCTCTTCTTTAGGCAGGTGGCAGATGGCCGGTCCGCTCTCGCTCATGCCGTAGCCCTGTCCGAAAACCGACCCGAAGGTTGCCAGTCCCTTTTTCAATACTTCCAGAGGCATGGGCGAGCCGCCGTACCAGATATACTTCAGGCTGCCGACATCGTATTTTTTGACGTCGGGTACGGCGAGCATGGCTACCAGGTGGGTCGGCACTATTGCTACGTGGGTGGCCTTCTCATCCTGGACAAGCTGCAGGGTAGCCTCGGGGTCAAAGAATTTCGTGATGATATTGCAGCCGCCGACATACAGGATGGAGCGGAGGATAGTGTCCCCGGCGATGTGGAACATGGGCGATACCTGGATATGCCTGTCATCGGATTGTATGCTCAGGTTGATGACGTAGGTACGGGTATCGTCCCAGGCCTCGCGGTGGGAATATACCGCGCCCCGGGGTACGCCGGTGGTGCCGCTGGTATAAATAATAAAGAACCCGTCATCTTCTTCCATCTGGACATCGGGCTCTTCTGTGGGGCTGGAATCAAGGAGTTCCTGGATGCAAATCATATCGGGGGCGCGCTCTTCGAGGGATATGAAATTTTTGACTCCGGTTATATGAGAACGCAGCGACTCGGTGACGGCTACCAGTTCCGGGCCGACGAAAAGAGTGGTGACTTCCGAGTAGTTAATCAGGTAGTCCAGTTCCTCGGCCTGTAACCTGGGATTGAAACGCGACAGGACATAGCCGCCCTTCATCGCCGCCCCGTAAACGATAGCGTAGTCGAGGCAGTTCCAGGACAGTATGCCGATGGCATCTCCCTTTTTAACGCCGAGTTCCTGCAGGGCATGTACCAGGCTGTTTACTTTAGCGTTGAACTCGGCGTAGGTTAACCTCTGTTCCCCGTAGACATAGGCCTCCTTGTCCGGGCGAAGGAGCGAGTGTCTGTGGATGATATAGGCGAAGGTGCCTATTTTATAACGGGATAGTTCCTTCAGTATCTGACCTGTCGGCATGCTTTTTCCTCCATCTTTACTGGATGCTGCTAACTCCGGCCTGACCGGCAACGCAGGTTGCTATCTTTCATTACTGCATAATCTGGTGGAAAATCGGTCGGCAGTATGGGTGCTCTGCTCGTATTCTCCCTCGGTACAAAGTGGTGGGCCATCCTGGGCTCGAACCAGGGACCTCAGTCTTATCAGGACTGCGCTCTAACCAGCTGAGCTAATGGCCCACGCGAATTCGTATCTAATTTTAAATTATAGTGCGTGAAAAATCAAGCACTGGTTTTGTCCCTCATGGCAAAGTGGGCAAAGGCCAGGTCCACCAGGCCGACGAAGTTCACCACGGCGAAGATGATAGTACAGGTGGAAGAGTGCTCCCAGGCGAACTCGTTCAGCAGCAGGCCGGCCGTGCCCACGAAGATGAGGATGAAGGCGGTGATTTTTAGGATATTTCTCATCTTAATGTTGATTATAACATGATACGGCGGGCTGGTTAAACGTTACCCCACCCCTGACCCCTCGTGTGTTATCTATTCCCACCCAGTCCGCCCTCGTATCATCAGCCACTCTTTCTTTCCCTTCCCCCTCCTTTACTAAAGGATCTGGACTAATGTAATGCATCTTTCCTCACGAGTAGTTTGTCTCATTGATGGGTTCAGCACGGGAACCCATGGCGAAATTTATGATCTTTCCAGAAGCGACATCGAGTCCGAATGTCTTGCCGTTCGACCTCATCTCTTTGAAATTGATTAAAACTACACCGAAGGTTGGCATAACCTTTTCTCGCCAGGTGAACAGATAAACATCCGGGGCAATCTTGAAATAGTCGCAAATTTCGGTATCGGCTAATCCTTTTTCAACACCCACTAGGCAATGCCATGTATAGAATCGGTCATTGAGATAGATATGCTCATACATATGCTTGCTGCTATAAGCGTACTTGATTCTCTTACCGATAAGGTCGGTAGTTCTCTCATGAGGCACTACCGGCTCATCAGGTGAGGGCGGGTTGAC
>JAUWZF010000190.1 GCA_030615475.1 Dehalococcoidales bacterium
AGCAGTTCCTTAAGTTCCTCATCGCCGCTCTCTTTGACATAGGCATCGATGAAGCTGTCGGAAAGGTCGGCCCGGCCGTAGTGGTCTAAATCCATGGCCAGGAAAGCCACGTCAGCGGCAACGTCGGTATACCGGAGACGGTCGATAAACTCTATACAATCATAAATACAGATGCCGTTAGTAAAGCAAATATGAGCGGCATGAAGGTCGCCGTGGCAGTCCCGTATGCGGCCGTCAGCTACCCGCTTACGAAATAGAGGGGCGTTTATCTTGAGAAAACCGCTGGTGTAGTCCTTGAGGTGCTGATACTTCTCCCGGGGAATAATTTTACCAACGTATTTTTTTGTCTGGCCGAAATTCTCTTCTACAGTATTCTTGGTAATTGTATCCAGGTTACCAAAAGCGCTGATAGCGGCATTGGTCTCCGCTCTTTGATGGAACCCGGCCAGTATCGCCGCTACTCTGGCGAGCATTTCTGGTGTCACTTTATTTTTGGTCAGCAGGACATCCATCATGCCTTCCTGGGGCAGTCGGCGCATCTTGACGGCGTACTCCTTGACCGCTCCCTTGCCATCCATGACGATACGGCCGTCATCATCGGTCACCGGCACCACTTCCAGATATGCATCGGGGCAGAGCCGCCGGTTGAGCTCGAGTTCCTTAATGCAAAAGGTGAGGCGTTTTTCCAGCGTGCTGTAGTCCAGGAAGCCGAGGTCGACCGGCTTCTTTATCTTATAGACGTAATCGCCGGCCAGGAAAACAAAAGATATCTGGGTCTGCACCAGTTCTACCCTCGGTGGAGGGGCCGGGTAGGCCTGCGGGTCGAGCAGGGTTTTAATCAGTTCCGGTAGCTCGGACATATAGGCGGCACCCATCAACCATTAATTGCTACCGCAGGTGTTGTCAGTCACCCGCGTTGCTCTGAAATGAGGGGAGAGGACGTTCTATTTTGCAGTCTTCGACTGTGCTTTTCTCTTTTCCTGACGCTTTTTCGCCGCTTTCAGGTGTTTGTGCCAGGCGACTCGCTTCGATTTATTCATCATTAATATGATAGCTTAAATCAGGTTTTCTTACCACCCCTCCCCTGTACCGCCTCGGTGAAGCGGGTAAAGGAGCGGTCGTAGGTGCGTTCCACCTCCGGGGGGAAGGCACAGGCGGGGAGTTCATCCATCTTCAGGTGATAGCTGATACATTCGCAGCACTTTCCCTTGCGGGGGCAGGGCTCGTAGGTGCAGTTGCAGCCGGCTTTATTGGCGTCGATATTACATTCCATATTTTTTCCTCATCTCTCTGGAGAGGTCGGTGAGTAGTTCCAGGGCTTTTTCGGCGCCTTCCTCGCCGAGAGGCATCAGGGTACAACTGGGCGTGAGCAGGCTCTGCGCCACCAGGTCTTTGAAGCGTACCCCGTTCCGGGTGAAGGGGGCCATGGCTTCCTCGAGGCGGTCCCGCAAACTGGCAACCGACTCTTTATCTGCTGAGGATGCATCGTTGGGGACGATGCCCCAGGCGATACAGCCGCCCCGCGCCAGGAACTTCTTGATTTCGTCGGGGTAGAGGCTGACCGACTCGGCATAGTTGTACGTATCGAAGTTCAAAATATCGAGGTTGGTTTTCAGCAGCACGGACCAGTCGGTATTGCCGCAGCAGTGCAGCCCCTTGAGTCCGCTGATGCCGGCGAAGACCTCATCTATCATTTCGGCGACTTTTTCCGGCGACGAGAAGGGGCCGGCGGCGACCGACGACCCGTAAGAGGCCATGTAGGGCTCGTCGACGAAGATAATGGTATTCTTAGATATTTTTAAAAGCTCTTTTTCCTGCCAGGCTGCCTTGAGCTTGAGGAGTTTGGAAACGGCGTCGCCGAGGATTTCATCGTAGATGATGGCTCTACCATTTTCATCGTTAACGGTCAGTCCCCAGGACAGCGGGCCGGTAATGTGGCCCTTGACGGCCAGCGGCGACAGGCCAGGCTGTTCCAGGAAGGCGTAGAGTCCCGCCGCATAGTCGGCGCCGACGGGGAATTTAGAGGCGTTATTGTCCAGGTAGGCGGCGTAAAGCTCTTCCAGCGGCTTTTGATAGTCTTTGGACGTGTCCACGTAAATGCGGTCGCCCTCGACGACCACGCCGGGGAAGCCCTGGCTGTACTGGACGTACATGTTCTCCAGGAAAGACCGCCGGGGCAGCTGGGGCCAGGCGGGGATGTCCTTGAGGTAGCGGGTCACCAGCGAGCATGCCTGCTGGGGGTCGGTGTGGGGCATGCTGCCGATTATCGTCGGCAGGCAGTTAAATTCAATGATTGACATAACATTAGCCCCTTTTGATGTATTTCCCGATGAGCAGGTCGAGTTTTTTCTTCTGTTCGGCGGATATCAGGGAAAGGTCGGTCACCAGCGCCGGGCCTAGAGCCGAAGCGCAGTCGCACACCCTCTTTTCGGGCAGCCTCCCCGCCGCCAGCCTGATGGTCTTCTTGGCGAAATCGATGTTGTTGCGCATGGTCGTCATAATAGCATTGATGGTGACTGTCTCGTTGGTCTCATGCCAGGAATCGTAGTCGGTAATGCAGGCGATGCTGGCGTAGCAGATTTCCGCCTCGCGGGCGAGCCGGGCTTCCGGGAGGACCGTCATGCCGATGATATCGGCACCCCAGGCTTTATAGAGTCGGGACTCGGCGCGGGTGGAGAAGGCGGGGCCTTCCATGGCGATGAAGGTGCCGCCCTTGTGGACGGTGGCGCCGGCTTCCAGCGCGCACTGGTAGACAATCTGGCTGAGCACGGGACAGAAGGGGTCGGCGAACTGGATGTGGGCGACGATGCCTTCGCCGAAGAAGGTGTTGACGCGCTTCTGGGTGCGGTCGATTATCTGGTCGGGCACGAGCAGGTGGCCGGGCTTGATGTCTTCCTTGAAGCTGCCGCAGGAGTTGGAGGAGATGATGTATTCCACGCCGAGCGACTTGAGGGCGTAGATGTTGGCGCGGGAGGGGACTTCAGTCGGGGAGATACGGTGGCCCTTGCCGTGCCGGGGTAAAAAGGCGATGCCCAGGCCGCCCAGCTTGCCCACGGTGATAGTATCGCTGGGTTTGCCGAAGGGGGTATCCGGGTTGACCTCCTGCACATCTTTCAAGCCTTCAATATCATAAAGCCCCGTTCCGCCGATTACGGCTAGCTTAGCTTTAGCCTGTGGCATGGGTGGCCTCCCTAATTAATTAATATCTGGCATAGTATATCTTTGCGTCCTAACCCACTTCTCTAATTTCTCAACATCAGTGATTTCATCACT
>JAUWZF010000087.1 GCA_030615475.1 Dehalococcoidales bacterium
CTGGGGGTGGTCCTGTCCGGCGGGGCCGATAACGAGTCGCTCCTGTGCTACCAGATTGGGGGATTTAGCGAATTAAGGGAGGTGGTGGGGTGGAAGCTCTACCGCGCCTCGGAAATGGAAGACATCGAAGTGTCTAATGAACAGTTCAGCGGAGATAGGCCCGGCTATGACCCGAATGATGTGGATATGGCGGTCATCCGTTGCTATGTGACTCCGGCGAAAGTAACGCCTGAGGCGGCGGCAGCACCAACTCATGGAAAACTCCAGGAGGCGGAACTGGTAGATTTGACTCACAACGAGCTAATGAGAAGGTTCCGTTTTACTCACCCCATTCCCATCCCGGAATTCTATACTTATATCTTCTCCGGCCACTGGTTTAAACCCCCACCAGAACGCACAGAATGGAAAAATAAGCACTTTGCGCAGGCATTTGGGGAAACATACCTCGTGGCGCAGGCCGCCTGAGATTTTGAGCACCTGCGCCGACATACATTATCAATTTTCCACGCATGTTTCTTTTCGTGCATAGTCGTTAACGCAATTGCGCAGTTACTCTCTTAAGGAGTTCCTGGTTGTCCCTGACGCCGCGCACATCGAGGCTCGTCTGGCGGAAAGCCCGTACCATGGCCTCGATGAGCTTGGTCTTGCTGAGTTTCTTACCGCCGCTGAATTTAGCCGTCGATGCCAGGTTTTCCAGGTAGGCGTCTTCTTCATGGTTGAGAAAGACGGACAGCTTAATCACGGCCGACCTAGGCGGCTCGAGTTTCGGGACGGTCTGCCCCGGTTCCGGCGTCTTTGTAGAGGCAGGACGGTCGATGCCAATAAGGCGGTCCAGAGCGGTTCCGTAGGCAAGCTCCTCAGTTATTTTAGCTCTTTTCATGCAGCACCTCTTCTGTGAATAATCTGTAGGCTTCAGCCCCATCGGACCTGGGGGCGTACGTCAGTATGGACATCCCGGCGGCCGGGGCTTCCTTAAAACGGACGCTGGTGGGAATGGTGGTATCGAATACTTTAATTCTATCGCCGAAGGCCCTTTTGGTGACTTCGATGACCTCCCGGCTGTGCAGAGTGCGGGAATTGGACATGGTGAACAGTATCCCCAGAATCTCCAGGGACGGATTGATTCTATCCTGTACGCGGATGATGGTGGTTAATAACATGGCCAGTCCCTTCATCGCCAGGAAGTCGGCCTGCAGGGGTATGAGGACTTTATCGGCGGCGGAAAGGGCATTGATGGTCAGGAGCCCCAGGCTGGGCAGGCAGTCCACCAGGATATAGTTATAATCATTACGTACCGGCTGGAGCATTTCCTTCAACATCAGTTCGCGGGTGAAGGCGTTCACCAGATCGAGCTGCGCCTGCGACAGCTCGATATTGGCTGGCAGGAGGTCAATGTTGGGGTTATTGGTCTTTAAAGTGACATCGGGGATGGAAATCCGGCCGTTATTCCTGATGGTGCTCGTCAGAACATCGTAGCACGTCAGTTTCAGGTCGTCCGGGTTTACCCCCAGGCTGACGGTAAGGCTGGCCTGCGGGTCCCAGTCGATAAGGAGCACACTTTTGTTGTGCTCGCTTAAACCCTGGGCCAGGGCAGCGGCTGTGGTCGTCTTACCGACGCCGCCTTTCTGGTTGGTAATACAGATGACAGTCATGGCTTGAATTCTCTGTTAAATTATAGCGCAATTGCGCAACTGCGTCAATGCTCGGTTGCGTAGGTTCTGTTCGGTTTTAATTGTTTCACTATCTTAACCCCCCAGCCCTCTTTGATATCTTTTCCCACCCAGGCCGCCCTCGTATCATCTGCGGCTTATCCCGTAATTTCCTCCCTACCCCCAAGTAGTAGGAATCAAAACCGAATCTCTTAAAAGCGGGGCGTCTAAGAGGGGCGCCAGCCCCTCTTTCTTTGCTCCCTCTCTCCAATCTATTTATCTACGGGGTTCGCTCTATCTCGCTGATTGGAGAGGGGGATTAAGGGGGTGAGGTTAAGATGGGGGAAAAATTAAGAAAATTAATATTTATGGCATTATTTTTAAAAATAATTGAAAAAGGTATTGACAAAGTTAATATATGACACTATAATATATTAAGAATATTAAGTTGAAGGTTAATTTAATTAATTTATGAAGGGGTAATATCTAAGGAAAGGTGATTCGGAATGTCGAAAGAGTGGCATGAACTAACGAGAATGACGCAGGGTAAGCCGGTAACGGTAGAGCGTGTCCGGCTGGTTGACAGCGATATCGCTATTGAAGGCAGCTTTACGCTGCCGCCTCTGGCCGGTCTCTCCGCCGAGGACCAGGTATTCGTGATGGCCTTCGTCCGCTGTCACGGCTCTATCAAGGACATGGAAGAAATGTTCGGCATCAGCTATCCCACCGTGAAAAACCGGATTAACCGTATCGCCAAGAAACTCGAGTTCGTCGAGATTATTGCTATCTCTCCCCAGGAGGAAGTAATTGCCGAGCTAGAGCATGGCGATATTGACGCAGAGGAAGCGATAAGGAGGCTATCGAAATGAACAGACCACCCTTGTTAATGCACATGAAAATACAAAATGAGAACACGAATTTCGGGTTATGGCTGCCGTTGTTCCTGCTGATACCGCTGGCGCTGGTGGTCCTTATCATACTATCGCCATTGATACTCATCGCCATCCTCGTTCTCTGGCCGAGCGGCTGGGGAAAGCTGGCTCTTCTGGCGGTGTGGGTCGCTTTCGTGTCGTTCTGTTCACTGCGCGGCCTGAAGGTTGATGTCCGGGGTCGTAAAGAAAGTGTGTTTATATCCGTCGTATAGACGTGAAAAGGAGGATATTGCCATGACCGAGAACAAGAAAAAAATACTGGAGATGCTGGCCGAGAACAAGATAAGCATCGATGACGCTTATCGCCTGCTCAACGTAATCGACTCCGAGGAAGGCGGGCAGGAAAGTACCCCGAAAGCCGAACCGGCTGTCAAGGCCGAGCCCAAGTACCTGCGAGTAAGCGTAATGCCTGACCCGGACGCCGCGAACGGTTCCGGCGACCGTGTCAATGTCCGCGTGCCCATGTCGCTGATACGCGCCGGCATCAAGCTGACCTCCCTGATACCGCCCGAGGCCATGGACAAGGTCAACGGGGCCTTGAGGGACAAGGGTATTAACTTCGATGTGCGCAGTGTTAAAGCCGAGGATATCGAGGAACTCATCGAAGCTCTGGGTGAGCTGGAGGTGGACGTGGTGAGCGCGAAGGGCGAGAAGGTAAAGGTATTTGTCGAATAATACCTAAAAGTATATCCCCTGGCGGCGCAACTGCGTTAATTCCCGGCGGTGTAGTTGCGCTGCCTCCCCCCTCCTGTCTCTTTCACGAAAAGGAAAGCTACCAATGCCACCACCGAAAGCCCCGCCCAGAAGACAAAGGGCAAGCCCTCATATATAAAAACCAGGCTGTTGCCCGCCATCTACTTTAAAAGTCCCCGCCCCGCTAGATCGGCGGCGACATCGCCGAGCTGAAGGTCTTCGAGCTTGGCCTTTGTCGGCAGGCCGGTTTCGGCGTCCCAGCCGCGCAGTCCGTAATAATCGCTCTTCATCTTCTCGAATTCTTCTCTATCGACGACGGCCCCTATTTTGGATATTATCTCGCCGTCTTTACCGGGCACCAGGCCGTCGTGATTAAAGAATATCTCGCCTTTCCGCAGGGGCACGCTGTGGTAATAGTCCAGCAGCCGGTCGCCTTTGCGTCCCGGCCATCCCTGCCGGAGCAGTATGGCCCTCTGCAGGTTAAAGATTCTTTCCCCTATCCGGTACAGTCCTGCCTCGTCAATTTCTTTCCCGGTAATCGCCGAATAGACCTGGCTTTCCGTGGCCGGTCCATCGTTACCATCTCCGCGACGCAAGGGTAATATCATCGTCCAATGGAGGTCACAGAGGACGAGGCTTTCCTTGGTAAAAACACGGTCCTGGAGTTTCCTGGCCGCCAGCGCCTTACCTTCGTACGTGGAAAAATCGGCGGCGATGACGCTGCCCCACAAATTCGCCGCCGCATTACGGAATTGTTCGGATGTGTAAAGTTCACCCGGCTCGCCTCCTCCCATGCCCAGCCACATCATCAACGGCGAGGCGACTTCATGCAGCTGCTGTATCGGCCGTCTCGGCTCCGTGGCGTAGAGAAGCGCCGTGGTTATAATCATCCGGGGGTCGTAGTCCTTGGTCTCGCTCAATCTGGTAGCGACGTACATGCTTAACAGTTCCTGAGCCCTCGTTCCGACCGACTCGGCGGCGGCTATCGTGCCCCGGGCCAGGGTATCGCCGAAGCCTTCTCTGCAGGTTATCTTTCTGGTGAGCTCTTCAATAAACTCGGGGCTGCCAATACTGGATAGCGGGAGCCCCGTTTCCTTTTCGTTGATGAGGCCTTCCTGATAGCAGGCGTCAAGCCACTCAATCATGCCGTGCAACACGGCGGTATCAAGTCCATAGCCGTCGCAGAGCCTCGTGGCCAGCAGGTGCGCGCCGTTGTCCTTGCCGGTATATCTCATGACGAATGCCGTATAAAACACGGATGCCTGGCAGAGCGCCTTGTAGTACCGGCCCTTTTCGCCGTCATATATCTGGCGGGAGCACCCGATGCCGCACCCGTAGCAGGAATAGTCCCGCGTGAGCCCGGGTACCGCCCACGGCGAGGGCATACCGGCTCTGGGTCTTGAACCCTTCTTACTCTCGACCAGCTGCCGCACCCTGTCGGGGTCGGCGGCTACCGGCCTCTTGTCGCCGGCGGCGACGATGGCCTTGAGGTTTTTCGACCCCAGGACGGCGCCGAGACCGCCGGAGCCGGAGGCGCCCCCTTCAGCCAGCACGGTGGCGAAGGGGATCAGGTTCTCCGCGGCGGGCCCGATAGACAGGACCCCCACGCCTTTACCCAGTTCCGCTTTCAGGCTATCGCTCGCATCGAAAGTGGTCTGGCCCCAGAGATGGGATGCGTCCCGTATTTCCACCCTGCCGTCATGAATATAGATATAGACGGGTTTATCCGCCTTTCCCTGGACTGCCAGAGCGTCATAGCCGGCGTATTTCAGCCAGGCCCCCCACGTCTCCCCCAGATTGGCGTAGGAGAATGATTCCGGGTCGCCAGCGGGCGATTTCCCGAAGATTTTCCAGCGGAAACCGGCGAAACCGGCGAACCCGGTTACGGGACCGTTGGCGCATATAAAGCAGTTCTCCGGGTCCAGCGCCCCTGCCTGCGGGGGCACCAAGTCCCAGTAGAGCCGGGCGGCAATGCCGTGTCCTCCCAGGTATTTATCCGCGTAATCGGCGGTCGGCAGCTTGGTTATCTTTCCATCCGATAAATCTACCTTTAAGATCTCTCCGGCGTAACCGAATTCTGGCATCGTATCGAAAGTCCTTTCTCAGTGTGTTTTTAATCCCAGCTCTTTCAGCTTGGCGGCAGTCGGGGTGCCGTTTTTATCCCAGCCGCGTACCGAGTAGTATTCGTCGAGCATTTCATCGAGGTCTTTCTGGCTGATAAGCTGTCCTTTGGAAGCCCCTGCCTTGATGGGCTCGGTCATGAGACGCTTGG
>JAUWZF010000046.1 GCA_030615475.1 Dehalococcoidales bacterium
AAAGAGCTGGACGGGGTAGCCGGAATCAGCGGCATCGAGGTAAACATCAGCTGCCCCAATGTTAAGGTCGGCGGGGCTGCCTTCGGGGTTAAACCGGATTCCGCCGCCGGGGTAACCGCCGCCGTCAGGGCCGCCACCTCCCTGCCGGTAATCGTCAAATTAACCCCCAACACGGCCGATATAGCCGGCGTGGCCGCCGCCGTGGCGGAAGCCGGTGCCGATTCCATATCCCTCATCAACACCCTGAGAGGCACGGCTATTGATATCGATAAACGGCGCCCCGCGATAGGAAACATTATCTGCGGGCTGTCCGGCCCGGCGATAAAGCCGGTGGCGCTAGCCATGGTCTACGAGGTGGCCGGCGCCGTCGACGTGCCGGTTATCGGCTGCGGCGGCATCACCAGCGCCGATGACGCTCTGGAGTTCATCATGGCGGGGGCCAGCGCCGTGCAGGTGGGCTCGGCGACGTTCAGCAATCCCCGGGCTTCCCTGGACGTGCTGGAGGGAATCGAGCGTTTCATGGAAAAAGAGGGGATGAAAAGCCTGAGTGAGCTTATCGGGTCGGCGAGGCAGTAATTCAGTCTGCATTGAGCATATTCCCTGATTGTAATATAATTAGTATATTGAAATATCTCCTATCTTTATGTAACTGCGGAGGGGTCGCATAGTGGCCTAGTGCGGGCGCCTGCTAAGCGCTTACCCTGGGAAACTGGGGTCGAGGGTTCGAATCCCTCCCCCTCCGCCATAAATTTACTTCTATCACAGATATTTCCCCCCGAGGACATAGAATATGCCCAAATACCATATCTGGACAATCGGCTGCCAGATGAACAAGGCTGAGTCGGAGCGGCTGGCGAGTCGCTTCGAGGAGCTGGGCTACGAGGCCACGGACAAGGCCGACGAGGCCGACCTCATCGTGCTGAATAGCTGCGTGGTACGGCAGAGCGCCGAAAACCGCGTCCTCAACAAGCTCGCTGCCCTGAAGTCGTTGAAAAAGGCCCGGCCGGATACGGTGCTGGCGCTGACCGGCTGCCTGGTCAATGCCGATACCGACCGCCTGCACAGGAGTTACCCGCACGTCGACCATTTTTTCAAGGCGGGGGGCTCTCCGCCCTGGCTGGAAAAGACCGACACGCTATCGATACCCCACCACCCCTCACCCGCCGTCTTCGTCACCATAAGTCAGGGCTGCGATAACTTCTGCTCCTACTGCATCGTCCCCTACCGGCGCGGACGGGAGAGGAGCCGACCCATATCAGAAATAGCCGGCGAGGTGAGGGAGCTGGTGAGCCGCGGAGCGAAAGAGGTCACCCTGCTGGGACAGAACGTGGACTCCTACGGGCACGACCTGCCCGACAGGCCGGACCTGGCCGATTTACTTGCCGAAATCAATAAAATCGACGGGCTGGTACGACTGCGCTTCCTGACCAACCACCCCAAGGACATGAGCCTGAAACTCATCGAGGCCATCGCCGGACTGGACAAGGTGTGCGAGCAGATAAGCCTGCCCGTACAGGCGGGAAGCGACGGGATTCTCACGGCGATGAGACGCGGCTACACAGTGGCGCAGTACCGCGAGCTCGTCACACAAATACGAGAAAAGGTTCCCGCAGTAGCCCTCAGCACCGATGTCATTGTCGGCTTCCCCTCGGAAACTGAAAACCAGTTCCGGCAGACTCTGGACTTGCTCTCCGAGATAAAGTTTGATACAGTGCATATAGCCGCCTATTCACCCAGGACGGGGACGGCGGCGGCCAGGGAGTTCGAGGACGATATACCGTCCGCCGAGAAAAAGGAAAGGCTCAATAAAGCAGAGCGGCTGCAGGAGCAAATTCAGACCGAAATCAATGCCCGTTTGATGGGCAAGACGGTGGAAATACTGGTGGAGGGCAGGAACAGGGGAAAATGGTACGGCCGCACCCGTACCGACAAGCTGGTATTCTTCAGCAGCGGCAACGATTACCCCGGGCAACTGGCGAAAATCAGGATTGAAAAGACCAGCCCGTGGTCGCTGCAGGGTAAAATTTAATCAGTCAACACCAATCAGGAGGAAAAATGAATAAAATATTGAAAACCGGTCTCATCGCAGGACTGCTTATCGCGGTTCTGGTGTTTATCGGCGGCTGCCTCCCGCAGGCAGCCGAAGGGGAAGAAGGCGGCGGCAGCATCTGGCCCATGATTCTCTTTCTCGTCGTCATCTTCGGGCTTTTCTACTTCGTCATGATAAGGCCACAGCGCAGGCGGCAGAAGGAACACCAGACGATGACGCAGGAGCTGCAAAGGGGTGATAGAGTCGTCACCGCTGGCGGCATCTACGGGACAATCGAAAGCCTCAGCGAGGACAGCGTCGTCATTAAAGTAGAATCAGGCCAAACTCTCAGGGTCGCCCGGGGCAGCGTCGCCGCACGCCGGGAGAAGTAAGCAGTTGAGCACCGGCCAGCTAACGGATAAACAGTTTGACGCTATTATCGACCTCGCCCTGGACGAGGATACCGGCTACGGCGATATTACCAGCGAGGCGCTGATACCGCCCGACCTTACCGGTAAGGCATCGCTGCTGGTAAAAGAAAAGGGCGTCCTGGCCGGCATCGAGGTGGCGGGGCGTGTCTTCCAGCGCGTCGACCCGTCGCTGGAGATAGACGTACTGATTAAAGACGGTACCGCCATACAGTCGGGAGATATCGCCGTCACCATTGTCGGCAGTGTTATCAGCGTCCTCAAAGCGGAGCGGGTAGCCCTTAATTTCCTGCAAAGGCTGAGCGGCATCGCCTCGCTGACGGCGCAGTACGTGGCGGAGACCAGCGGACTAAACGCTAAAATCGTTGATACCCGCAAGACCACTCCCGGCATGCGACTGCTGGAAAAATACGCGGTGCGGATGGGCGGCGGTTATAATCACCGGCTGCACCTGGGCGACGCCGTTCTTATCAAGGACAACCACATCGCCGCGCTGCGTGCCATGGGCATGAACCTGAAGGATATCGTGGCCAGGGCCAGGGAGAACGTGCCCGCGGGGACAATTATCGAGGTGGAAGTCACCAATACCAAGGAAGCGCTGGATGCCCTGAAAGCCGGGGCCGATTTCATCATGCTGGACAATATGAGCGTCAATGAAATGCGGCAGGTGGTGAACCTGGTCTCGGGGCAGGCCAAACTGGAGGCCTCGGGGGGCATAAAGCTAGAGAACGTCCATCAGGTAGCCATGACGGGGGTGGATATTATCTCCATCGGCGCGCTCACCCATTCCTTCCGGGCGCTGGACATCAGCCTCGAGATGGAGTCGCAGACCCTGAAGCTGCTTTAAGCAGCTTCACACAGCGGCTTCCTGGCACTGGATAGATAACTACCTTCGTCATCCTCTATCTTTATATCGATAAACCCAGCCACCGAAAGCAACCCGTGCATTTCATCGGCATCGGGAATAATATCATTCTGCACCACCGGAATCTGACGATGAATCTCATTTATCTCATCGCGGTTCGAGGTATGGCAGATAAACAGCCTGCCTCCACTTCTGGTCACCCTGAATATTTCGGCAAGAGCTCCTGGCTTGTCCTGGAAGTGAGGGAAGCTGGAATAGCACACCACGTTATCGAAGGTTTCATCGTCACGGGGAATATCGGCGATATCGGCGCAAAGATAGCAGACGTTACCGTTAAAACGCTTGGCTCTGGCGATTTTCAACATCTCCTCGGCAAAATCAATGGCGACTATCTGGCCGCTATCGCCGACTCTACTCAAGAGAAAAGGCAGGAAGACACCGGTGCCCGTCCCGACATCAAGCACTATAGAACCGGACTTTATGTCCAGTCGACGGGCCATCCGCTCAAGTTTGGTCACGTCCTTTTCCGATACTTCTTCATCCCAGATTGCCGCTTTCTCGTTAAAATACTCCTTAATCACGGCTGTTCCTCCTGAAGCGGTTTGCTCTGCCACCCTTTAACCTTTCTCTTGGGAGAGAAAACCACGGCGATCAGGAATATTACCGACGAGGTAACGACGATAGTGGCGCCGCTGGGAAGATTAAAGAAGTAAGAAAACAGCAGCCCTACCCACCCGGAAAGCACGCCGAAAGCAGCCGAGAGCAGAAACATCTTTTTCATATTATAGGTAAGCTGATAGGCGGCCGCCGCCGGATTTAAAATAAGGCTGAAGATAAGCAGCCCCCCTATGGAACGAAGCGACGCGGTAATGGTAGCGCCGGTTAAAAACAGGATTCCGTACAGGAATAGCGCCGCCGGTATGCCCACCGCCAGCGCCGTATCACGATTAAAAATGGTGGCTTGAATTTCTTTAAAGAAGAGAAAGACCAGGGACACCACAACAACGGCGACTATACCGAGCAATATAATGTCGCTTCTGGTATTGGTCAGAATACTGCCCCACAGAAGCTCGAGGGCTCCCGATTTCGTGCCGGGCATCAGCCCCATGAACAAAAACGCCAGTCCCAGCATAAGTGAAAATATGACACCTATCGAGGTCTCGGGGCTGAGTTCGCCGCGGTCAGCGAGCGGTCCGATGATTGCGGCGGAAAGCAGAGAAACACCGAAGGCACCTACCAGCGGATTGAACCCCAGCCAGAGCCCGAGCAAAGCCCCGGCAAAAGCGGCGTGTGCCATGCACACACCGATAAAAGGCATGTGCATCAGCACCACGAAGACACCTATAGTAGCACAGGCTATACCACCCAGAAAGGCAGAGAGAATGGCATTCTGCATGAATTGGTAGCCGAAAATGGAAAAATCCAAGCCGATGTCTCCTTATTAGTTAACCGGAAGCGCCTTTTCCCGCCTTTTCTCCACCACGGATACCGGCATATCGTATAGCCGGCTGAGGTTGATATCCGTAAGCAGTTCATCAGGAGAGCCTTCGCCCCAGATAGTCCCTTTTTTCATCAGTACCACCCGGTCACAGGCCACCGGCAAGCAACTGAGGTCATGGGTCACAAAAAGAGTAGTCAGGAACCTGGTATTATGAATCATTTTAACCAGTTCCAGGATATCGCTCTGGGCTTTCCAGTCCAGTGAGGCGGTCGGCTCATCAAGCAATAACAGCTCCGGCTGCTGTGCCAGAGCGCGGGCGATAGCCACACGTTGCAGCTCACCCCCGGAAAGGTGGCCGATGGGACGTTGTGCCAACTCACTCATCCCGACCAGTTCCAGTGCCTCATCGACGATTTCATAGTCGCTCTTGCCCGGCCTCCGGAACAAACCCAGGATTCCGTAGCGACCTATCATCACCACTTCACGGACACAAATCGGCATGCGCGGGTCTATATTCTGTACCTGGGGTACGTAACCCACCTTCTTCCTCAGTGAATGCCCGTTCCCCGGGGTAAGATAGTGTCCCAGGACACGCACTTTACCATCGAGTAATTTACCCATACCGTTGACTACCGTAAGAAGCGTGGTCTTTCCGGCGCCGTTAGGGCCGATGATACCTATAAATTCTCCCCTGGCAACCTTCAGGGACACGCCCCGGAGGGCGATATCCTCCCGGTAAGAGACCACGGCATTGTCAATAACTATCAGCTCATTATCCATTAGATACGCCATCCTCTGCTTTATCGTAGTAATTATTTGCCTGCTGCTTCCAGTATCAGGTCTATATTACGGTCGATAGCTTTCTCCCAGGTCTCGGTGTTATCAAAGCCACCGGGGAAATTGGAAAGTATTATTCTCTGGCAACCAAGTTCCTCGGCTACCCCCGCTCCAGTATCCTGTCCGCTCTGCAGGTTGTCGATAATCAGGGTTACCTCTGCCTCTCTCCCCTTGTCCACCAATTCCTTTACCACCTTCGGCGTGAGCGAATCAGGTCTGCCGTAGAAGGTGACAACATTGAGGCCGACCCAATTGAGAAACGCAGCCTGCATACCGGAGCAAATAACATTGATACTAGAGAGGTTTTCACCAGCCAGCTTACCTTTTACCTCGGCTGCCTTAGCCTCAATCTTGTCCTTGTATTCAGCCGCTGAGTCCTGGTAAGCAGCACTATTTTCAGTATCTACCCGAGACAAGGCAGCGGTAATCTTCCCCACCGCCTCTTGCTGTACTGCTGGTGTCATCCAGTTACTCTGTGGATTACTCGGTATATCAAGCGTAACCACGGTCAGGTCAGGATTGTTGGCTGAGTCAATTAGCTCCTGAGAAAACATCTCGCCCTGCCAGCCAGCCAGCAGAAAGAGATCAGCCTCAGCCAGTTTTTGAACATCCCCGGGCGAAACGTCAAAGTGTCCCGGGCACTGCGCCGGGGGAATAATGTTGACTACATCAACCATTTCGCCACCTATCCGTTCCACTATAGACAATATTAAGGACGTACTGGTAACCACCTTAAGCTTGTTTTGATTCTCATCGGTGCACCCGCTCAATACGGATGATGCGATAAGAGCTGCCATTAATAGAGCCGCAATGATAATGTGTATTTTTTTTATCGTGGAATACTCCCTTCAATATTACGCTCGGAATAATTATTTCAATTCTTTGCAATTGCAACTGATTGCAATTAAAAGTCAAAAAAAATTATAGCCCCTGCCCCACACAACCATCTATTATACAACCGATAAAATGAAATATCAACTATTTGCAACTGCAATTATTTGTGATAATGAAGGAATAATATTTTACTGTCGATCCCCTGCTTTAGATTGTTTGATAATCCAGACCCCATACCCCCTCTGGATTCCCGCCTTCGCGGGAATGACAATCGGGGCGCGGGAATGACACCAAACCACTGCTAAACACTCCCTGTTTTCTCGAGGATAATGCTGCTGGACTTGAAGTCGATTTCCTTGATGCTGGCGGCTATCTCCTGTTTTTCACCGAAAAGCGTCATTATCAGGAGCTTGCCGTCTTCCGCCTTAATCGATGCAATCTCCTCCATCAGTAGTTCTTTTTCGCCTTTCCCGCCGATGTATGCCTTCGCCAAACACATCGTCCTATGCCTCCTCCAGTCGTTTCAGAGTCCCTGACAGTATCTCGCTGACCCTGTCCATATTGCCGACCGCCTGCAATATTTCCCCGGCTACTTCCTCCTCCCCCATCTGCCGGGCCTTTTCCGCCCATACTTTGAACTCCTGGCTGTGCTCCTCATTGTGCTCCACCCAGTAGCTCAGGAGGGTCTTTAATTTAGACTTTTCATCGCTGCTCATACTGTCCCCCCTAGAGAAATTTAACCGAACTTGTCCCGGCTGTCCAGCATGACCGTGACCGGGCCGTCGTTATGGATTTCCACCTGCATATATTGCTGGAACCGCCCGGTGGCCACCTTCAGGCCGCTCTCGCGGGCCAGCCCCACGAAATAATCAAAGAGCGCCTCCGCCTGCTCCGGCGGCGCCGCCTCGACGAAACTGGGACGGCGTCCCTTCCGGGTGTCGGCCAGGAGCGTAAACTGGCTCACCAGCAGAAGCTCACCGCCGATATCCAGGGCGGAAAGGTTGAACTTTTCCTCGGCATCGGCAAAAATGCGCAGATTGATGATTTTCTGCATCAAATACTGCGCATCTCTTTCATTATCCCCGCCAGCCAC
>JAUWZF010000085.1 GCA_030615475.1 Dehalococcoidales bacterium
TCGTAGTCGGTGATGCTGGTGAGGTTCATTCTCTGGTTCCAGTCGACGAGCTCTTGATAGTAAATCTCGAACTGTTCAAGCTGCTGAGGCGTGAGGTGGAGTCCCAGTTTTTGTGCGCCGGATTTCAGCTTTTTCATTACAATACCCTGTGCTGTTATTGCCTGAATTATACCACTCTTTGACTTTGAAAAATAAAAAGGTGTATACTTTTCGAACGTTATGTGAATAATTTAAGGATTTAGGTAATTTTATGGGAAATATTTCGGACTTGTTCTCACTGGATGGAAGGGTAGCTCTGGTCACCGGTGCCAGACGGGGCATTGGTCGGGCTATCGCTCTGATATTTGCCGAAGCCGGAGCGGATGTCGCCATTTGCGATATTGAGATTGAAGATGGAACCCTGAATAGTGTCGCTGATGCCATAAAAAAATACGGCCGCCGCTCCCTGGCCGTTCAGGCGGACGTATCCCGGAAAGAGCAGGTGCAGGCTATGGTAGAGCAGGTGCAGGCTGAACTTGGTCCGCTTGACATCCTTGTTAATAATGCTGCTTTTACAGACACCTCTAATTTAGATAATCCGGATGATTACTGGGAGAAATCTATCAGTGTCAATCTCACCGGATGCAAGACCTGTTCCATGGCAGTAGTCGATGGTATGATTCAGCGTAAGAGCGGTAATATCATTAATATCGCCTCGGTCGCGGGATTTCGGGGAGAAGATAGTGGGATGAAGATATTGATCGATTCGATAACAGCATCAGGAGAAGCGCCAGACACACTATTGAAAGCACTGATGCCCCGACCATATAACGTTACCAAAGCGGCTATAGTCATGTTTACCAGGGCGCTGGCAAAACAGCTGGCTCCCTATAATGTCAGGGTAAACGCTATCGCCCCGGGTGCCACTAAAACGGAGCTTGTTCAGTACTTTATATCTCAACCTGAACTCTTAAAGCGGTGGGAAGCTGAAATACCGCTGGGACGCATGGCCGAGCCGTCGGAGATTGCCAGCGTGGCCCTTTTTCTGGCATCAGATGCCGCCAGCTTCGTTACCGGCCATTCCCTTGTTGCCGATGGCGGGTTCCTGGCTTAGCTGGCTAGACTACGGCGAAGATGTAATACAGATACACCACTACACCCGCAAAGACCACGCTGTCCATGCGGTCCAGCAAACCGCCGTGTCCCGGCATGAGGTTGCCCGACTCCTTGACGCCGGTATTGCGTTTCAGCAGCGATTCCGCCAGGTCGCCGATTTGCCCGAAGACGCTGATAAGCACGCCCAGGAGTATCGCGTGTCCGTAGCTTAAAGGAAGCTGCAAAGGCGTGGGCAGGGTGAAAAGCAAGCTAATAACCACCGCCCCGAATAGTCCGGCGATGGCTCCTTCCCAGGTCTTGCCGGGACTGATGCGCGGCGCCAGTTTGTGCTTACCGAACGCTTTACCCAGAAAGTAGGCGGCAGTATCGGAACCGAAGGTGGCGAACAGAGCGATAAACACCAAATTGCGGCCAACCTGCGGAAAGTCTACCGTTCCGGGATCAAGCCTTAATGCCACCAGATAGCTCAGCAGCCAGCCCACGTAAAGAATACCGACCATTAACCATGCCCATCTGGTAAAAGCGCCTTCTCTCGGCGATGTAAACACCAGCAATATCAGAGAAAGCGCTATGCCTGACGTCAGTAAAATCGGAATGACAAGGTTATAACTGCAATGCGGGTGCAGGATGAACAGCAGGGTCCAGACCATGCCGAAACAGGTAAGCGGTATGAACTTAGCCACGCCCACCATTCTGTAGAATTCAAGGACAGCCAGTAATCCCCAGATGGCTGCCAGTATGGTGAACCACGGCCACGGCTCATCGAACCAGATGGCAACGATGAGGAGAGGAATACCACAAAGTGCTGTTACGACTCTTTTCCTGAGCATGCGGCTTTCGATTGCAGCCCGCCAAAGCGCCTCCGCCTCTGGCTATAGGCCAGCAAAGCTTTCTCCAGTTCCTCTTCATTAAAGTCTGGCCAGAGAACCGGGGTAAAGTAATACTCGCTGTAGGCTGCCTGCCATATGAGAAAATTACTGGTGCGGATCTCCCCACCCGTGCGAATCACCAGGTCGACATCGGCAAAATCAGCGGTATAGAGATATTCACCGAATAGTTTTTCATCTATATCTTCAGGGGGAACTTCCCCATCCATAATACTGCGTACCGCGTTCAGTATTTCCTCGCGCCCTCCGTAATTTAACGCCACGCCGAGGGTCATGCCTTTATTCCTGGCGGTAAGTTTGACCGCCCTTTTTATGGGCTTTTGCAGCTCTGCGGAAAGCTCGTCAAGACGGCCGATGTGGCGGATTCTAACGCCGTTTTTATGTAGCTCACGTGCCTCTTTGCCTATGATATCCTCCAGAAGATGGAACAAGCCGTTAACTTCATCTTCGGGGCGACTCCAGTTCTCAGTGGAAAAGGCATAAAGAGTGGTGTATTTGATACCGTGATTATTAAGATATCTGATAATAGGGAGTATGTTTTTTACCCCGGCCCGATGTCCTTCCAGGCGCGGCAGTCCACGCTTCTCGGCCCATCTGCCGTTGCCGTCCATGATAAAGGCTACATGACGGGGAAGACCGGTGATTTTTTCCATATTCGTTGAGGTAACCGCCACTCTGGCCAAGACTCATCCGGAGCAGGCTCAGATTGTCTGTACTAGACTTCCAGGAGTTCCTGCTCCTTATCCTTACCGAACTTTTCGATTTCAGCCATGAAAACATCGGTAATCTTTTGCAGCTGGTCCTGAGCACGTTTGTGTTCGTCCTGCGATATCTCCTTGTCCTTTTCCATCTTTCTGAGATCGTTCATGGCATCATGTCGCAGGCTGCGTATCGCTACCCGCCTCTCCTCCACTCTCCGGTGCACTACCTTAATCAATTCCTGACGGCGTTCTTCGCTGAGCGGCGGGATAGCTATCCTGATGATATTGCCGTCGTTGGAAGGATTGATACCGAGTTCCGATTTCAGTATCGCCTTCTCGATGTTGTGTATGCTGCTTTTATCCCAGGGCTGGATAACCAGCAGCCCGGCTTCAGGCGCCGAGATACCGGCGAGTTGATTTAACGGCGTGGGAACGCCGGCGTATTCTACCTTAATGTGCTCGACGAGGGCAGGCGTGGCGTGCCCGGTACGAATCGTGGCCAGGTCCGCACGGAATACCTTTAACGAGGACTTCATTCTATCTTCGATGCTCTTTAGAGTTTCGTTAACCATATCAACTCTCACTCGTTACCAGCGTACCTATCGACTCGCCGAGAACGACCTTTCGCATGCCGTCCGGGGCCTCAAGGTCGAAGACGATTATGGGGAGTTTATTATCAAGACATAACGATAGCGCGGTAGTATCCATTATTTCCAGTCGTTTGTTTAATACTTCGAGGTGAGTAATCCTATCGTACTTTATCGCCTTGGGGTCTTTGAGCGGGTCGGCGGAGTAAATACCATCCACGTTGTTCTTGGTCATCAGCAGGACTTCCGCGCCGATTTCTATGGCACGCAGGGCGGCGGCCGTATCCGCCGTCATATAAGGATTGCCGGTACCCCCCGCCAGGATAACCACCCTGCCCTTCTCCAGGTGCCGGATGGCGCGCCGCCTGATATAAGGCTCGGCTACCTGCCTGATATCCAGGGCTGATTGCGTCCTGGTATCGACGCCTTCTCTTTCCAGCACGTCCTGGAGGGCCAGAGCATTGATTGCCGTCGCCAGCATCCCGGCGTAGTCGGCGGTAACGCGGTCCATGCCATCGGCTTCGGCCCGAGAACCCCGCCAGATATTGCCCCCGCCGACGACGATGCCAACGCCAACCCCCATCTCCGTTACCTGCTTTATCTGACGGGCTATCCTGGTCAGAGTAGGATTATCGATGCCGTAGCTGTGCCCGCCGCGTAAGGCCTCGCCGCTGAGCTTGAGTAGTACCCGTTTGTATTTTGCTTCAGGCATTTTTCTACCTCTAGCTACCTAATTCATATCTGCTGAATCGTCGTACTCTGATGTTTTCCCCTACTTTAGCGATGGTTTCTATGATGATATCTTTGACAACCCTGGTCGGGTCTTTAATGTACGGTTGCAGCAGGAGGCAGGCTTCTTCCGGGGTGATTTCTTCGTCTTCCGGCACATCTTCCTCGGATACATATTTAGGTGCCAGTGCCGTCACCTGCATGGCCAGAGAGTGAGCCAGCTCTTTGAACTCATCGGTACGGGCGACGAAGTCGGTCTCGCAGTTAAGCTCGACCAGAGCCCCGATACGCCCGGCAGTATGGATATAGGCTTCAACCAGTCCCTGGCCGGTAGTGCGTTCCGCTTTTTCCTGCGCTTTGAGAAGCCCCTTTGCTTTAAGAATCGTCAGCGCTTTTTCAATATTTCCTTTGGTGCCGACCAGGGCACTACGGCAGTCCATGATACCGGCGCCGGACTGTTTTCTTAAGTCCTTGATCATCGCGGTGGTGATTTTCAAGTGCGCCTCCTTATTCCTCGTCCGGTGTGAAAATTAACGTTTCGGCTGCTTCTACAGCCGGGGCTTCCTCTTCTCCTTCTTTTTCCTCGAGCACCTCGGTCGTGACGGCGATGGCTTCGCCCATCTTACCTTCGAGAGCCGCATCCGCAATCTTGGTGCAGATAAGCTTGATGGCGCGGATGGCATCGTCGTTGGCGGGAATGGGATGGTCTATTTCATCGGGGTTGCAGTTGGTATCCACGATGGCGACTACCGGTATGCCCATGCGCTTGGCTTCGGCGATGGCAATCCTTTCCCTGGTGGGGTCGATGATGAAGAGGGCGCCCGGCAGGACCGTCATTTCCTTGTAGCCGCCCATCTGCCTGTTTAATTTCTCGATTTTCTCGCCGATTTTGAGGACTTCTTTCTTGGTGAGCCGCCCCAGCTCGCCCCTGGCCATCTGGTCTTCAAGGCGCACGAGCTGGTCGATGCGGGCCTGAATCGTGGCGAAGTTGGTGAGCATGCCTCCCAGCCAGCGTTGGGTGACGTAGTACATGCCGCAGCGTTCCGACTCTTCCTGTACGGATTCCTGCGCCTGTTTCTTGGTGCCGACGAAGAGAATGGCCTCGCCGCTGGCGACCACGTCCTTGATGAAGTCACAGGCATGATCGAGCATGACGGCGGTTTTTTCCAGGTCGATGATGTGGATGCCGTTACGCTTGGTGAAGATGTAGTTTTTCATCCGCGGGTTCCAACGACCCGTCTGATGTCCGAAGTGCGCTCCGGCTTCGAGGAGCTGTTTGATGGTTACAGTATCCGGCAAGTTATCTGACCTCCCTTGGTATATTAATCATAAGCGTTCAGGATTCAGGTCTGTAACCAGTATAGCATACCTCACGTAGCACAGCAATAGCTTATGTTAAGAAGGGGTTATTTTAGCTACCTCACCCCCTGTGTCCCCCTCTCCTGACGAGGTGTCACAGGAGAGGGGGAAGAGATAGAAAGAGGGGGCTGGCGCCCCCTCTCGCCACGCACTCCCCTTTGGGGTGGAGGGGGTAAGAGACTGCGGGATAAGCGAAGGATGATACTGGGCGGCATGGGTGGGAATAGATAAGTGGCGAAATTGGGGAGAGGGGGAGAGCCAA
>JAUWZF010000051.1 GCA_030615475.1 Dehalococcoidales bacterium
CCGATATAAAGGAGCATGTCTCCCAGACCGGCCTCCATGCGTTTCTCATTAAATTCTTTCAGGTCCAGCTCGGCCATACCGTAAAGCGAAGTCATCAGGATGGCATCCGCATTCGTTTCCTGGGCGACACTGATAAACTCCTCCGGAGATACCTGCATGCCCAGTGCGACGACATTGAACCCGGCATCCTTCAGTGTGCGAGAGACGATTTTAGTGCCGATGACATGCGCATCCATTCCCACTGTTCCAGTTATGATTGTCGGTGCTTTCTTCATCGCTTCTCCTTCCGGGCTTATTGTATCCGGTCAATCGAGGAAATTACTGGTCATATGGAGGTATGCCCACAATTTTTCCTTTGCTGAGACTCCACAAGTCCTTGACGGTGGTATGGTAATCCGCCTTTCTCCCCTCCAGCTTTTCCCTCTCCGCCACTTTCTCGCGGTGGAATTCCTTAATCTCTTCGGGGATTGGAAGGTTGCCAAATTCAAGGTAGCGGCAGGCTCCCCTGGCATCCCTTACCCCCAGTACCTGGTCTTTGACGTTCACGTTGGGACTCCACGGCGACTCGAGGACTCCGGATTCGACTGCCTTTATCGTACCATCGACGATATCTCCATCACCAAGGTCAAGGATTCTATCAAGTATCGCCCTTACTTCGGTTTCGGTCACCTTCTCTTCCGTGTCTATGCCATTAACATCAATTTCTATCTTCTGTTCCCGCACCACGTCGAAAATCCATTTAGCCGCCCGGTAGCTCACCGTATTGGTATCTTTAGTAGGAACGCCAGCCCCTTCGTCGATACTTCTCAGGTCGACCGCGTTACTTCTAGATAACGCCCCCACCATGGATACGTAGGTGAGGTAAGCAAAGGCTCCTCCCAAGTCCATAGCGACCGGGAAAAGGGGAGTCTGGGCGGGACACGTGCCGATAATCATCGTGTCTTTATAGCCGAACTTGTCCAGGTATTCCCTGATTATTCTCGGGGCCAGTCTTATCCAGGCTAAATCCTGCACCATATTCCCCATGCAGTGCACCAGCGGATACAGGGCCTTCTGACCCTGCTCGGCTGCGGTAACCGCCTCTATAATCAGACAAACTATATTGACACTCAACGGGAAAGGAGCACTGGGCAGCCACCCGTGGAGGTCCTTGCATAGAATCACCCCTCTGTCGGCATACCAGCCGATTACCCTCATGCCATTCTGGCTTCTTTCAACAAGCTCTCGTATTGTCATATTTTTTGAATAGCTGCCAAAGCCTAAGAATCCCATTCCTGCCTCTGATGTCGTCATACCGGAAGCGATGGCAATTTCCCCACCGGCTCCCCTGGGGCTGAAAGCGGCATCGATACTTTCCACGAGCTTCCGGGTCTTCTTCACGCCCTGGTTGATAATGGGAAACCCGTTCAGCAGCGGCTTGCCGGTCCTCTCGCACTCCTTGAGGATATCTTCGACCTTCTCGTACTGGCCTAACCTGGTATAACTATCGGTGGTTACCGGGATGAGGACTACCCCTGACTCCCTAAGGCCCTGGCAAAGCTCAATCATCTTTTCAAGCACCGGAGTTCCGGCCCTGGGGAAGACGCTCATCCTGCCCTCTTCCCGTAACTTTGTCATCACCTTCCACCAGATTTTACTATCGGGCAGGCTTTTCTGGTAGGCTACAGCCTCATCGAAATCAACCTCCTTGCCGGTCGGCCACCTGTCCAGCTCTTCCCGCCTCTTCTTCATCAGGAGGTCATCGTCAATGCGCTTGTTCCTGACTCTGAGCTTCTTCATCGTTCCCTCCGTTGCTTTCGATAGTCACTTAACAGCGTAACACATGGCAGACTGTTAGTGGAAAGTCCATGCCATTTTTTTAAGTTACCCGCCCGGCCTTTCACCCGATGATAAGAACGTGGCCGCATGTGACGACAATGGCTGTCCTCCGGCGACATATATGATTTGACCGGTAACGTAGTCGGAAAGCCCCGATGCCAGGAACAGGGCAGGCCCGGCGATATCCTCCGGGGTGCCCATCCTCCCCAGGGGTATTTCCTTTTTGGTCATCGCCGTAAAAAAGGCATCTCTCTCCGGCCCCGGCGGCTGCAGGGCGTCCCAGAACGGCGTTTCAATGGGCCCCGGAACGATAGCGTTGACAGAGATATATTGAGGGGCCAGCTCAAAGGCCAGGTTCAAGGTTAGACCCAAAACTCCTGCTTTGGCGGCATGATAATGTAGAACGGAAACGGACGGATTGACGGCGCCCATCGACGAGAGGTTAATAATCTTGCCGTATTTATTCTTTTTCATATGGGGTATCACCGCCTTGCAGACCAGAAACGCCCCCTTCAGGTTTACGTTTAAAATCTTATCCCAGTCCTCCTCGGTCGCCGTGTCGATATTTCCTCCCTGAACACCCATAACCCCCCCGGCATTATTGACCAGAATATCAATTTTACCGAATTTTTTGATAGTCTCGTCCACCATATTCTGCACTTCGGCGCTGTTTGATATATCGGCTTTTACCGCCAGCGACCTGCGCCCCAGAGCCCTGATTTCTTCCGCCACTTTCTCGGCGCCTTCGATATGTAAAGCATTTACAACCACGTCGCACCCTTCCTCAGCAAATTTAAGGGCAATACCCCGGCCCATTCCTTTGGCGCCCCCGGTAACGATAGCTACCTTATTTTCGAGTAACATCATATGCCTCCTGATTTATTTATTATAATACTTCAAGTCCTGAAGGTCTGCGTCTGTAGCACCTGTTGCACAAATTGTATTAAAATATATGCATTAATATTTATTGACAAGGTGCTGGACGCATACTATACTAACCATATTTTCCATGTAAGCAAAATCATAACATAAATACGACGTCTTATATAAATTTATCCGTAAAAGAGGACTATATATCTCGCTGATAAAACCCCGTCAGAAAGAGGAAAAGGAGACAGAAGATGGCAAAGAAATTTCAGGGTAAAGTGGCACTGGTCACCGGCGGTGCTTCGGGAATCGGGAAGGTAACCGCCCAGATTTTTGCCCGTGAGGGAGCCAAAGTTATCGTGTCCACCGATTTAAACGTAAAAGGCGGCGAAGAGACGGTACATCTCATTAAAGAAGCCGGGGGCGAGGCGACCTTTGTGAAATGCGATGTATCCCGGGCGGCGGACGTGGAGGCAATGATAGATAAATGCGTCCGGACCTACGGACGGCTTGACTACGCTTTTAATAACGCGGGTATCGGACCTGACGGCAAACGTGTGCCCGTGGTCAACATCGTCGACTGCCCGGAGGAGGTCTGGGACCGCACCATAGATATCAACCTGAAAGGCGTTTTTCTCTGCATGAAGTATGAGATAAAGCAGATGCTCAAGCAAAATTATGGAGTAATTGTCAATACGTCTTCTGTCGGTGCCCTGAAACCGGTGCCGGGCTTTGGCGCGTATTCCGCCAGTAAAAGCGGTCTAATCGGACTCACCAAAACGGCAGCCCTGGAGTGCGCTACCTCCGGCATCCGGGTGAACACAATACTACCAGGCCCTACCGGGCGGACGCTTTTAATGGAATACCTTACCAGTGCTCAACCAGAGGCAAAAGAGCAAATGTTCAACATGATTCCGATGAAGCGTATCGCCGAGCCGGAGGATATGGCGGAGGCTGTCATCTGGCTCTGTTCGGATGCAGCTTCTTTTATCACCGGGCATGCTATGCCGATTGACGGCGGCATGACTTCGGGCTAATTGCCCGATTTATAATAAACAGTTAGGCATAATAGAACGATTGGTGGCTCAATCTTGATAGGCAGGTTGTCTGAAGCAGTTCTAAGCTATTCTATACCTCTCCTGCCAGAAAAGATGACCATTGAGAAAGAAGGAGTTCCACCTACCATACAGTATGGTGGGCAGTAAAGGACTCGAACCTTCGACCTCTCGGATGTGAACCGAGTGCTCTAACCAACTGAGCTAACTGCCCGAAACCATATCTATTTTACCCCTAAAAACCAGCTTTGTAAATTAGTGGCGCTTGCTTTGTGAAAAGTCGAGGGATTATAGGCACAGCTCAGAAATTTCGAGGAGATAGAATTGGGGTGCAAATATCATTCTTTCTGGGAGATGAGACCCGATTTTCCTCGAACCGGGTTCTATAAGAGGTTGTACCGGGAGTTCTGGTTGCATGATTATTTTCTGCTCCTGCCGGGAAAAGTGCTATAATCGGTTCGGTTGCTTTTCTCAATAACACCACGGAGGTAGAACATGAACATACTGGTTATGGGGGGTAGCGGACTTTTTGGACGCAAGACATGCATTCACCTCCTAAAGGACAAGGCCGTATCCACGGTTGTATCCATGGATGTCGCGCCGCCGAAAGAGTGGTTCACGAAGTCTATTGAGGGATATACGGATAAGTTCCATTTTGTTCGGGGAGACGTCTCCCAGCTTGAGGACATCCTGAATGTCATGAAGACATTTTCTATCCAGGAGGTGGTCAACTGGGCCTTTTTTATGGGCGACCAGATTGAAACTAATCCTCGACTGGCCGTAAAAATCAATGCCCTCGGTATGAGCAATGCCTTTGAGGCCGCCAGGCTCATGGGGGCCTCGCGGGTAATCTATGCCAGTTCGGAGACCGTATACGGACCCCAAGATGAATACGGAGATAGAGAGGTAACCGAAGACGACCGTTTACTTCCCAGCCATTCCTACGCCCTGTGCAAGCGCCTGGCCGAGGTGCTGGCCGGGCAATATACCGAGCAGTACGGCATGAGTTTCACCGGTTTGCGGCCGACCATCGGATTCGGGTATGGAGCCGAGTTCCCCCTCGGAGCTAAATGGTTCTCGGACGTCGTATCACTGCCGGCTGTAGGCAAACCGGCCTCTTTCGAGGTGGACGGCACGAATTTAATCTCCCCCGTTTCCGCCGACGATCTGGCGGAGTTCACCAGGATTCTGCTGCGTGCCAAATCGTCCAAATACCCGGTATACAACGTCGGCGGTCCCCCCGCCAGCATGAGAGATGTAGCCAAGGCTGTATTGAAATATATACCCGATGCAAAAATAGAGTTCGGCCAGCAAAAACCGGCACTCGGACGGCGCGGCCTGCCGTGGAAAGTCAGCACCGCACGGGCTAAAGAGGAGTTTAACTTCTCCTGCATGCCTCTGGAGAAGGCGGTGCTGATACATATCAACGACGCCAGGCTGGAGGCAGGACTGGAGCCGCTGAAGGTCTAGATTTACTAAAAAGGATTCAATCCTCTTTTTTATGCGAACCCGAGTACATTGCCGAAGGTCCCGCGGAAAATACTAACGTTGGTTTTTTAATGTCCAGGAACTTCCACGGGCAGTGCTTTAGACCCTTGGGGATACAGACCAGGCTGCTCTTCGTGATGATATGGTCTTCGTCGCCGAGGACGATGCTCATCGGGCCACCCAGGTCGTGCGGATGTTCGGGGTCGCATCCTGCCATGGCAATAAGCTCCGGCCATTCATGGGTATGCTCCGGCGGCGGCGCCTGACCAGTACCTTCGTATATCCAGACGAAGTCCACATAGAAGGCTCCTTTGGCCATGTCGTCTTCAAGGTGCAGGATGCGTGCCGATTTTATTGTGGAACCGGGCGGCGGTGGCGGCGGTGCCTTTCCTCCAGAAGCCGCCACCGTAAACCTCTGCTTGGTCTCGGTTATAATGTTGTACTTCGGTGCCGAAGGGTCTCTTTTAACGGCGGATGGATGGCTGTCCTCAGCCTGCCGAGTGTATTTCTTGACAGGCGATATCGTGACGAAAAACACGGGCTTGTCTATCCTGTTGAACAGAATCGGGCAATGCCGGGTGCCCGTAGGCACGAATATCAGGCAGCTCCTGGTGAGGACTTCCTTTTTATCGTCCAGCCAGATAGTTATCTTTCCCCCCAGGTCGTGCGGGTCTTCGCGGTTGGAGCCGACAAACCCTATCACTTCGTCGAAGTCATGGGCGTGAGGTTCTTCGGCGGTATCTTCCGCGGACCCGCTCCAGAGCCAGTTGCAGTCTACGTAGAAAAAGTCTTTTACAATTTCATCATCGACCGACATCAGGCGGGTCGACTTAATGTTGGACTTCCTTTTAGCCCGCTCCGCGTCCAGCTTTTCTTTAAGCTCCGGGGGCAGAGGCTTGGGGTCAGTGATGATATATTTTGAGTACTTTAATTCAGCCATTTTCCTCGTTTAAACCTCCCCTCGAATTCCGTCAGCAGTACTATATCACATTGGTATTATGGATTCCCGCTTTAGCGGGAATGACAGAGAAATGATGCTATTTTCTTTTCTTTAAAGAGTCTCTTTTGGCCATGCACTCTTTAACCGACAGTGCTACATCTTCGGCGCCGAGCCCGAAGTGGGTCTTGAGCTCGTCTATTTCCGTCAAGATTCTGCCGGACTGGCTGAACTCGTCTTCGATGCCGACTCTTATCAGGGGCGCCGGGAAATTCTCGGACAGTACGGTAGCCACAGCTTCCCCCAGACCGCCAATGATGCTGGCATTTTCCGCGGTAACGATAGCCCCGGTCTCCTCGGCAGCCCCCATTACCGCCTCGTTATCCAGGGGCTTCAACGTGCTCATGTTGATTATCCTGACATCAATCCCTTCCTTCTCCAGGAGTTCGCCGGCCAGTATCGATTCCGTCAGCATATAGCCGCAGGCAATAATAGTGGCGTCTTTGCCGTCTTTCACCGTGCAGGCCTTGCCAAGGTCGAAAGGATAGTCTTCCGTGAATATCTTCAGGGGCGGCGGGCTGGCTTCTATCTTCAGGAAGACCGGCCCGTAGTAATCGGCGATGGCCATGATGGCCTTCTCTGCCTCAACGACATCCGCAGGGTCAACGATAACGAGATTGGGCATGACGCGCGTGATACCGATTATTTCTATGTGGTTGTGAGATATGCCCGGCTCTCCCCAGGCCCCTTCCCTGCCCAGTATTTTAACGTTGAAACGGTCCTGTAGAATACTCTGCCTTATCTGGTTACAGGCACGGCTGACCGCCGCGAAGGCAAAGCTGTGAATGAATGGCACGAACCCTTCCGCCGCCAGTCCGGCGGCAACGACCGCCCCGTTTGCCTCGGCGATACCGCATTCGATGACTCTCTCCGGGGCGTTTTCGGTGAACCAGCCCAAGCCGGGAAATCCCATATCCTCCAGGACAGCGATTATTCTATCGTCCTTTTCCGCCGCCTTTATCATACCGGTATTAATGCCTTCATTGACCATAACCCGGTCGCCTATTTG
>JAUWZF010000006.1 GCA_030615475.1 Dehalococcoidales bacterium
AATCAAAGAACAGGACCTGTTCTTCGGCGATATACCGCTGATGACCGCCAAGGGCACCTTTATTACCAGCGGTGCCGAACGGGTAGTCGTCAGCCAGCTGCTGCGTTCCCCGGGTGTTTACTTCACCTGCGAAGAAGACCCGGCTTCCGGCCGCGATTTATGCCATGCTAAGTTAATCCCCACCCGCGGGGCCTGGCTGGAGTTCGAGACCAGCAACAAGAATGTAATATCGGCTAAAATAGACGGCAAACGGAAGATTCCTATCACGACCCTCCTGCGGGCCATCGGCTACGGCAGTGACGAGGAACTGCTCAAACTGTTCAAAAAAGAGGACAGGTCCGACCATAATTACATCAGCACGACGATGGACCGTGAGCCGCTTATTAGAGATGAGAAAGAGGCTCTGATCGATATCTACAAGAAACTGCATCCCGGTGAGCTTCCATCCCTTGACAACGCCAGGAAGTTGATAAAGAACCTGTTCTTTGACTCGGCACGCTACGACCTGGGGAGTGTCGGACGCTATAAGCTGAACAAGCGACTGGGACTTGACGTCGACCCGAAGGAGCGCACCCTGACCCATGAAGATATCGTCGAGATAGTGCGTCATATCATTATGATTGACAACGGCCAGGACTCCGGTGACGATATCGACCACCTCGGTAACCGGCGGGTACGCACTGTCGGTGAACTGGTGCAAACCCAATTCCGCATCGGCTTTCTACGCCTGGAGCAGGTAGTCAGGGAACGCATGAGTATTATCGGCACCGAGGCGGTTACCCCCAGTGCCCTGGTCAATATCCGACCCATCGTGGCCGCTGTCAGGGAATTCTTCGGCGGCTCCCAGCTATCGCAATTTATGGACCAGACCAACCCGCTGGCGGAATTAACCCACAAGCGCCGACTTTCGGCAATGGGCCCCGGAGGACTATCACGTGAGCGTGCCGGATTCGAAGTAAGAGACGTCCATTTCTCCCACTACGGGCGCATCTGCCCTATCGAGACGCCGGAAGGACCGAACATCGGACTCATCGGCTCTCTGGCCACGTACAGCATCATTAACGAGTACGGGTTTATCGAAACGCCGTACCGCAAGGTCATCAGTGAGATAAGCAACAAGAACGCGCAACTCGCCGGCAGAACGGTCACGGAGGATGTGCTCGACGAGAAGAAGAGCGTTATTGTTAAAGCCGATACCGTTATTACCCCGCAGCTTGCTGCCAAACTATCAAAACTGAGGTCCAGAAAAATAAAAGTCGTGCCCTTCGTTTCCAACGAAATTATCTATCTCCCGGCCGACGAGGAAGACAAGTATGTCATCGCTCAGGCCAACGCGCTGCTTGACGAGAACAACCAGTTTAAAGAAAAAAGAGTCGAAGCCAGGCTGGGTGACGGCTACATTCTGGAAACACCCGATAAAATGGAATTGATGGATGTTTCACCCAAGCAGGTAGTCAGCGTAGCCACCGCCCTGACGCCCTTCCTGGAACATAACGATGCCAACCGCGCCCTGATGGGCGCCAATATGCAGCGCCAGGCGGTACCCCTCCTGCGCCCCGAGGCCCCGCTGGTAGCCACCGGCATGGAAATGGAGGCCGCCAAGCACAGCCAGCAGGTAGTCTTCGCACAGAACGCCGGCGTGGTTACTGAGCTTGCCGGCAATATCGACGAGAAATTTAACACCAAGTATCGTATCGTAATTACGCGGGACGACGGCGAGCAGGATACCTACGAATTGATGAAGTTCGTCCGCACCAACCAGGGGACCTGCATCAACCAGCGTCCTTTAGTGAATAAAGGCGACCGCATCGAGGTAGGCCAGCTACTGGCCGACAGCTCCGCCACCGAGAACGGCGAGCTAGCGCTGGGGCAGAATGTAACGGTCGCTTTTATGAGCTGGGAAGGTTATAACTTTGAGGACGCTATTATCCTCAGCAGCCGCATGGTTGAGGAAGACATGTTCACCTCCATCCACATCAACAAACACGAGGTAGAAGCCCGCGATACCAAGCTGGGCCCGGAAGAAATTACCCGCGACATACCCAACGTCGGCGAGGAGAGCCTGCGTGAGCTCGATGAAGACGGTATTATCCGCATCGGCGCCGAGGTTAGACCGGACGACACGCTGGTAGGCAAAATTACCCCGAAAGGCGAGACGGAACTGTCCGCCGAGGAAAAACTGCTCCGGGCTATCTTCGGTGAGAAAGCCAGGGAAGTTAAAGATACCTCTCTGAGAGTCCCCCACGGCGAGTGGGGCAAGGTAATCAATGTTAAAGTCTATACGCGTAAAGACAGCAAAAACGGCGGCGACGACCTGCCCGCCGGTGTCAACCAGTGGGTACAGGTCTGGATTGCCCAGAAACGCCGGGTATCCGTCGGTGATAAACTGGCCGGAAGACACGGTAACAAGGGCGTGATTTCCATCATTGCCCCCAAAGAAGATATGCCCTTCCTGCCCGACGGTACGCCGGTAGATATCATCCTCGACCCCATCGGTGTCCCTTCGCGTATGAATATCGGCCAGATCCTGGAAACTCATCTGGGCTGGGCTGCCCGGGTGCTGGGCTTCCGGGTGCTGACACCGGTCTTTGACGGCGCCGATGATATGGCCATCGAGGATGCCCTGTGCCGGGCCTGGATTGTCCAGCAATCGGGCGCCATTGACCCTGCCCCCGGGAAAGTTAAGGCTCCATACAAACAGGATGTAGTCAGGGACTGGGTCAATAGCCACAGCTACGATGGGGAAGCCGTCTTCGACGAGTCCCTCTGGGGACGGGCCAGAGACATCGGATTACGTCTCTGGCTCGAAGAACTGAAGATACCCAGCAAGAACCTCAGCCCGGAGGAACTGGAACAGGTAGTGGAAAAAGTGAACGCCGAGGGGAGATTCTCGCCGCCCACTTACGGCAAGGTCATCCTGCATGACGGACGCACCGGCGAACCCTTCGACCAGCCGGTAACCGTCGGGAATATCTACATGATGAAACTTATCCACCTGGTGGAAGATAAAGTCCATGCCCGCTCTACCGGCCCTTACTCTCTGATTACGCAGCAGCCGCTGGGCGGCAAGGCCCAGTTCGGCGGCCAGCGTTTCGGCGAGATGGAGGTCTGGGCGTTGGAAGCCTACGGTGCCGCCTACAACCTCCAGGAGATGCTGACGATTAAATCGGACGACGTCACCGGCCGCGCCAAAGCCTACGAGTCCATCATCAAGGGCGATGATATCCTCCAGCCGGGCGTGCCGGAATCGTTCAAGGTCCTCGTCAAGGAGTTGCAGAGCCTGGGCCTGGCCCTTGAGGTGATAAACGAAGAAGAGACCAAGATTGCTCCCGCAGAAGAAACGATGGAGGAAGCCTACAAATTAGAGACAGAGCTTAAAGAAAGTGAAGAACCACGCTGGAGAGAGGTAGACGAAGATGTTCGAGATTAACGATTTTGATGCCGTCCGTATCTCACTGGCTTCACCGGAGCAGATCAGGAGCTGGTCGTACGGTGAAGTAACCAAGCCGGAGACCATCAACTACCGCACGCTGAAACCGGAACGTGACGGCCTCTTCTGCGAAAGAATTTTCGGTCCGACCAAGGACTTCGAATGTTACTGCGGTAAGTATAAGAGAATCCGCTACAAGGGCGTCATCTGTGATAAATGCGGCGTCGAGGTAGCCCGCGCCAAGGTACGCCGGGAACGCATGGGGCATATCGAGCTGGCCTGCCCGGTGAGCCATATCTGGTTCGCCAAGGGCATACCAAGTCGACTCGGCCTGCTGCTGGACCTGTCGCCGCGCATTCTGGAACATGTCCTTTACTTCTCCCAGTATATCGTCACCCAGGTTAATGAAGATGCCCGCGAAGAAACCATCCGGCAGCTTGAGGAAAGCATACTCCAGAACATGGAGGAGCGCCAGCAAGCCGTAGAGGCTCAGGTCACCCAGATGGAGCAGGAAAAGGCCACCGTCGAGGAAATTAATAAACTCCGCAACCAGTTCGTCGAGGAAAAAACCAAACTTGAGGAAGAGCTTGCCCTTGAGACGGAAAAGCTCAAGGAACTCCATGTCAAGGATCTGCTTACTGAAAATCAATATCATGACCTCAAACTGAAATTCGGAGATGTTTTTGAGGCCGGCATGGGCGCCGAGGCCATTTTGCACATTATAAAGGGCATCAACCTGGATGAAATACGCAATAACCTGCTGCAGGAGACTCAGTCTTCCTCGGGGCAACGGCGTAAGAAGGCGAGTAAGCAGCTTAGAGTTGTGGAGGCCTTCCGCAATAGCGGCAACAAGCCGGAGTGGATGATTATAACCGTGCTGCCGGTGCTGCCGCCCGACCTGAGGCCCATGGTACAGCTGGACGGCGGCAGGTTCGCCACGAGCGACCTCAATGACCTTTACCGGAGAGTCATCAACCGCAACAACCGGCTGCGCCACCTGATAGACATCGGCGCTCCGGAAATTATTATACGCAATGAGAAGCGCATGCTCCAGGAGGCCGTCGACTCCCTCATCGATAACGGCCGGAGGGGACGCGCCATCTCAATCAGCGGCAACCATAAATTAAAGTCGCTTTCGGACATGCTCCGCGGCAAGCAGGGACGCTTCCGCCAGAACCTGCTCGGCAAGCGTGTCGACTACAGCGGACGCTCGGTAATCGTCTGCGGCCCCGAGCTGGAACTCCACCAGTGCGGTCTACCCCGGCGGATGGCCCTCGAGCTATTCAAGCCCTTCGTGATGCGCCGCCTGGTAGCCCAAGGGCTGGCTCCCAATATCAAGAGCGCCAGAAGGCTGGTAGAGCGAGCCAAGTCCGAGGTATACGATATCCTGGAGGATGTCGTCAAGGAGCGGCCGGTACTGCTTAACCGGGCCCCCACCCTCCACCGACTCAGCATCCAGGCCTTCGAGCCGGTGCTTATCGACGGTAGCGCCATCCAGATTCACCCGCTGGTCTGCTCCGCCTTCAACGCCGACTTCGACGGCGACCAGATGGCGGTCCACGTGCCGCTGTCCCGGGCCGCCGTCAAAGAGGCCAGGGATATGATGCTCAGCCACCACAACATACTTCTGCCCAGCAGCGGCGAACCCACGGTGACACCGACCCTGGATATGGTACTCGGCTGCTACTACCTGACCACTATCCGGCACCAGGGTAAAGAAGACGGCAAATTATACGGCAGTTTCGAGGAGGCCAAGCTTGCCTGCGAATGCGGTGCCGTCGACCTGAGAGAAGAAATTGAAGTCAGGAACAAAGAAACAGGCGAGAAGCTCAAGACCAGTGTCGGTCGTATCCTCTTTAATGAGGTCCTGCCCGCGGAACTGGGCTTCTTCAATAAAATAATAGATAAATCCACTCTGAAACAAATAGCTACCAACTGCTGTAAATTGCTACCCGATGAAGAGACCGGCAAGGTGCTGGACAACATCAAGAGTCTCGGCTTCCACTACGCCTCCAAGTCGGGAATAACAATCGCCATGAATGATATCGTAGTCCCGGCGAGCAAAACGCAGATGCTGGAAGAAGCCGAGGCCAGGATTGCCACCATCGAAAACCAGTACCACCGCGGTTTGATTACCGAGGACGAAAGGTACAACGAAATTATCAAGGTCTGGATGGAAACAACCGACAATATTACCAATACCATTTCCAATAGCCTCGACCGCTACGGCGGCATCTACATGATGGCGACATCGGGAGCCAAGGGTAACATCTCCCAGATTAGACAGTTGGCCGGTATGCGAGGGCTGATGACCGACCCCGCTGGCAAGATAATCGAATTCCCCATCAAGTCCAGTCTCCGCGAAGGCCACAGCGTCCTGGAATACTTTATCTCCACCCACGGCGCCCGCAAAGGTCTGGCGGACACGGCTTTGAGGACGTCCGATAGCGGTTATCTCACCCGGCGCCTTATAGACGTCGCCCAGGATGTTATTACTGCGCAGGACGACTGCGGCACCCCCGACGGTCTCCTGATATCCGAACCTAAAGAAAAAGGCCTGCTGCCTTCGCTTACCGAGCGTGTACTCGGTCGGATGGCGGCCAGCGATATCGTCCACCCCAAAACCAAAAAAGTTATCGTCGCCCTGAATGAAGAAATCGACGAAAAGAAAATGGAAGAAATCATCGCGGCCGGCATGACGTCGGTCCATGTCAGGTCGCCCCTCATCTGCCAGTCCCGGCGCGGTACCTGCCGGCAGTGTTACGGCCGTGACCTTGCCCGGGGAAACCTCATCGAATCTGATGTAGCCGTGGGCATCATCGCCGCCGAAAGTATCGGCGAACCCGGCACCCAGCTAACACTGCGCACCTTCCACACCGGCGGCGTGGTCGGACTCGATATTACCAGCGGACTCCCCAGGGTGGAGGAACTATTTGAAGCCAGGACGCCCAAGGGGCAGGCAATTATCTCGGAGATAGACGGGGTCGCCGAGGTAATTCAGAACGAGGAGGGGAGGAAAATCAAAATCACCAGCACCGAAATCTACCAGGACGAATATCCGTTACCCGCCAGCTGGCAGGTGATGATCAAGAAAGGCCAGTGGGTAGATATCGGTACGGTGCTGGCAACCCCCGCAGCGAAAGGTAAGAAAGCCGGCAAGTCGGAGACCGCCCCGACCCCGGAGACCCAGCCCATCGTGGCCCGCTTTGCCGGCGAAGCCAACGTCAAAAAGAAGCAGCTGGTCATAAGCTATGCCGAGAAAGAGGAGCGGGAATATGTCATTCCGTCTACCGCCAGTATCTGGGTCCAAACCGACGACGAAGTGAAAGCCGGTAGGCAGCTGACCGATGGCTCCATCAACCCGCATGATATACTGCGCATACTGGGCAAGGAAGCCGTGCAACAGCACCTCGTCGACGAGGTGCAGAAGGTTTACCGCTCCCAGGGCGTGAATATCAACGACAAGCACATCGAGGTTATCGTGCACCAGATGCTGACCAAGGTCCGCATCGATTCCGCCGGCGATACCGACTTTGTTCCCGATGAGCTCGTTAACAAGTTCACCTATGAAGATACCAACGCTAAAGTGCTGGCCGAAGGCGGTGAACCGGCGACGGCGCATACCGTCCTGCTGGGTATAACCAGGGCTTCCCTGAGCACCGATAGCTGGCTGGCCGCCGCATCCTTCCAGGAGACTACCAGAATCCTTACCGAAGCCGCGGCCAACGGCAGGATAGATAGACTTGTCGGCCTCAAGGAGAATGTCATTATCGGCAAGCTGATTCCTGCCCGCTACCTGGGTGAGGAAGAGTTAGCCGAATTGACTTCCGGTGAGGAAGAAGATGAAGCGATGAAATTGCTGGCCAGCCTGGGTATAACGGAAGAGGAAGGCGGGGAAGTATCGGACCTCCTGAAAAGTGAAGAGGAAGTTGCCGACGCGCCTGATGCCGAAGCGCCTGAGGTTGAAACGCCGGAGGCCGAATTGCCGGTTGCCGAAGCGCCTGAGGCTGAAACGGCCGCCGGGGAGGAAGACGAGGAACAAACTGCCTAGCATTCCTTTCGCCGCAGTCTATTGAGGGGGTGAGACAATAGCTCGCATTATATCGGGTAAGCCCAGCGAAGAGGACGCACCGCTCGATACCAGCCTTAGACCCCGGAGCCTGGCGGACTTCATCGGGCAGGATAAAATAAAGGAAAATCTTAAGATAGCCATCACCGCCGCCAAGGGCCGGGGAGAGCCCCTTGACCACACCCTGTTTTACGGGCCGCCCGGGCTGGGCAAGACCTGCCTCGCCTACATCATCGCCACCGAAGCAGGCGTCAATATTAAGACCACATCCGGCCCCGCCATCGAGCGCACCGGAGATTTAGCCGCTATCCTGACCAACCTCCGCAGCCACGATATCCTCTTCATCGATGAAATCCATCGCCTCAACCGGACGGTAGAAGAGATTCTGTACCCCGCCCTGGAGGACTTCGCCCTGGATATCATCATCGGCAAAGGGCCCGGCGCCAAGAGCCTGCGTCTGAACCTGCCCAGCTTCACCTTAATCGGCGCCACCACCCGCTACGCCCTGCTCAGTCCGCCCTTGAGAGACAGGTTCGGCTCCGTGTACCGACTTGATTTCTACGACCGGGCATCGCTGGAGAAAATCACCGAACGCTCCGCCCGGATACTGCAGGTAAAGGCGGATGAGGAAGGGCTGAAAGAAATAGCCCGCCGCGCCCGGGGCACGCCGCGCGTGGCCAACCGTTTACTCAAGAGAGTCAGGGACTACGCCCAGGTCAAGGCCGACGGCACCATCACTCAAGAAGTGGCTAAAACCGCCCTTTCCCAGCTTGGTGTTGACCCCATCGGGCTGGACGAGATAGACCACAAGGTGCTGCATACGATTATCGAGAAGTTCAACGGCGGGCCGGTGGGACTGGACACCATTGCCGCTTCTATCAGTGAAGAGGCCGAAACCATTACGGACGTTTACGAGCCCTACCTCATGCAGCTGGGCTTTCTGGAGAGGACCCCGCGCGGCCGGATGGCCACCCGCCTGGCCTACGAGCACCTCGGCCTGCCCTACAACAAAAAGCCGCCGCAGGGAACGCTGCTGTAATAGCCGCCCGATAGATTTACTACCCAACTGTATTTCAAAATATTTAAATATTTTTATAAAATAATGTAAATTATACTTGACATTTAGTATATAACGTATTACAATATGTTTTGTGTAGAGTACTCTTACATCTTGAGAAAGTAACCAAATAAGGAGGTTGATCATGGCACGACTACAGAAACGCGCATTGTGCGGTCTGATAGTCAGCTTCGTGTGGATAATAGCGCTGGTGATTACATTCATATCTAAGGGTGGAATCGATACCTTTGTAGTAGACCAAGGATTTGAAGCATTAATGGTTGGGATGATGGTAGCGGGTTTTCTGGCATACTTCATCACATTATTGGTGACCAGAGGCAAGCATGGAGAGGTCACTATGGACGAACGGGATAGAGCAATATTAGCCAGAGCGAGAGCGACGCAACTATGGTCAGCTATGCTCACTCTGGCTGTCTGGATGGTTTCTCTCAGCCGGATCTACTGGGGTCAGGGTCAGGTTCCCGTACAATACTTATATATTATCTTCATGTCTACGATTCTCATCGTAATAACCGCCGAGAACGTCGGCATACTCTTGGGTTACCGAGGAACGGTAAATCTTATCAAAGACAGGTCTAAAGGAGGCAGGTAGACATGACCATAAGTCAAAAAACCGCCTGGGCGCAGCTGGTAATATTCGGCGCTCTGGTAATCGGCTGGGTGGTACTCTTCTCGATAAAAGGGACTGTATTTTACTGGCAGGACAACGCTATGAAAATGACTTTCTACTGGCTCTGCACCGCCGCTTTTGCCGCCCTGGTTATCATGAACGTAGTCGCCGGCATCCTGAAAAACCGTCTTAAAGCCGTCACCGACGAGCGTGATAAAGGAATTTTCCGGAAAGCCTCGCTCTGGGCGACCGGCGTGTCCTACAGTGTCGTCGCCGCCCTGCTGCTGGCACTGGCCATCACCTACCTGGCCGGCGGCAGCGAGACTATCCCCGTTTACTTCCCCCTGTTTATTGTTATTGTCGGCGGAGTGACGCTGATACTCACGCAGGCCATCACGGCGTTGCTGCTGTACGGTCGAAAGGTGAACCATGCCGAGAGCTAGGATAAACAATCGCATCAGAAGGCTGCGTTTCGACCATGATGAAATGACGCAGGAGGAGCTGGCCAGCCGCGTCGGCTGTACCCGGCAGACCATCATCGCCCTGGAGCAGGGGAAATACGTGCCGTCCATCGAGCTGGCCTTCAAAATTGCCCGGGCTTTCGGCGTGAAGCTGGAAGAGGTCTTTCAGTACGAGGAATAAAGGAGTAAAATACATGGCATGAAAAGGGTTCTGATTCACTGCTGCTGCGCCCACTGTGCCGCCTATACCGTGGAACACTGGCGGCAGCAGGGGTATGAGGTCGGCGGCCTGTGGTACAATCCCAATATCCACCCCTACACCGAGCACCAGAACCGACTGGAAAGCATGCAGGCCCTGGCCCAGGAGATAGGCCTGCCGCTGACGGGCGACGAGGGCTACGACATCATCGAATACTTCCGGCGGGTAGTCGGCCATGAGGAGGAGCGCTGCCGCTATTGTTTCGACCTTCGACTGGCGAAAACGGCGGAAACCGCCCGGCAGCATGGCTACGATGCTTTCACCACCACCCTGCTCATCAGTCCCCACCAGAAGCATGACATTATTCAGGAAATCGGCAGTAAAATCGCCGCGGAACACGGGCCGGAATTCCTCTATGCCGACCTCCGGAAACGCTACTCGGACAGTCGTCACCTGACCAAGCCACTCGACCTCTACCGCCAGCAGTACTGCGGCTGCATTTACAGCGAGTGGGAACGCTACGCCAACATAACAATAAAATGAATGGAAGAATCTGGCTCTTAGCTATTATCCTTTTCCTCATACCGCTGTGCGCCTGCAACCCGGCACCGGATACTGCTACAGTAACCCAGGTTATTGACGGCGATACGATTACCATAGATACCGGTCACCGGGTCAGGTATATCGGTCTTGATACGCCAGAGGTATATCCAGTACAAGAAGCCTGTGGTATGGAAGCCTGGCAGGCCAACCGCAAGCTGGTGGAAGGTAAAAAGGTACGCCTGGAGCGAGATGTCTCCGAAACGGACAAATACGGTCGCCTGCTCCGCTACGTGTACGTGGATGACACACTGGTTAATGCCGAACTGGTAAGACTGGGATTAGCGGTAGCCAAAGCCTATCCGCCCGACACCAAATATCAGGACACGTTGGAGCAACTGGAAAGGGAAGCCAGGCAGGCTGGCCGCGGTATATGGGCTAAATGAAGGGGAACCCCTCATCGAGGCTCCCCAAGCATTGCTATTTTTACTTCTCCCCGCAGCTACTTACTTCACAATAACAGTCAGGGTATATGTCCACTCGGCCTTTTCGCCGCCTTCCCAGGGTCGGCTATATTCCATAGATACTGTGGCTGTGCCAGCTTTGAGTGCCTCAAATGTCCAGACTTCCTGACCGGGAGTTCCAGGCGGCGGAGGCGGATCGCTATCCGGACCGACAAATTCATGACTCGTTTGCTTCAAGATTCCAGCGTCGCTAATTAGCGCTTCCTCGGACCACTGGAAGCCGGTCGTTGGATTGGAACCGAGAGTCAGCGTCAGTACATCGCCGACCGGAACCTCAATCTGGTCACTGTGATGCGGCTGATTCATAAAGTTATCAATGGGGACTTCCCACGACACGGCACCCGGTTCGGATGTAGAGCAAGCCATGAGGGACAGTGCCAGAACAATCGTTAAACCCATAGCGATTAGTTTGAATTTCATACTTATCTCCTTTACTATTTCTTTCCTAAATACCATGATAAATGTTCAACGCGACTAAAGCAACCGGCCGGGACGGCACTGGACCGCCCCTGCCGTTAGAGCATCAGTCTGCTATGGCATAGGCTATCTGGACATTGGTGGTTATTTCCAGTTCGCCGGGGCTGATGGGAGTTTCCATCGGCGGTGCTGCCTCAGCCATGGGAATCATATCGGCGCGGTAGATAGGACCGGGCATGTAAGAACTCTCGGAGATATAGGTCGGTTTGCCCAGCTTGACATCGGCGGTATCGGCCAGTTGCTTCGCCTTGGCGGCGGCTTCGGCTACGGCTATCTCTCTCGCCTGTTCGTAGTAAGGAGTCGGGTCGTCAACCGTAAAACCAATGTTGTTGATACGGGTTAAATCACCTCCAGCGGCGGCGACGGCGTCAATGACGGTACCTGCGTTGGCTACGTCTCTAATTTTCGCGGTAACCATGTTACTCACGCGATAACCAAGGATTATCTCCCGCTGGTTGTCATTGTCCCACCGGGTCACCTTCTGAATGTAGAAAGACCGGGTCTGAATATCCTTGTCGTTCACGCCTTCATCCTTCAGGGCTTTCATAACGTTATCCATAGCCTCGGCTGCATTAGCCTGGGCTTCGGCTACAGTAGCTTCCTGGGACTCGATTCCCAAACTCAGGGTAGCCACATCGGGGACAGCCGTTACCTTGCCCTCACCGCTGACCCAGATTCCCTGCTGCTGGTTGTTCAGGTTAATCTTGATTCCGGAGGTGTCGCCGCTAAGGGTAAGGCCACCTTCCGAACTGCAACCAACCATCCCCACCACCGCCAGTACCAATGCCATACCTATCACTACCAACCATGTCTTCTTCATTGTTTTACCTCCTTTTTAACTTTCCACTATATATAACGAAAAAATCGCCGCAAAGTTAGCGGCGACTCATTATTTTTCGGGGGGAACCGGCGGCTGCCTAGTCCAGGTTCCTGAGGGCCTGCTCGTAACCGTTAATGGCGACCTCAAGCGCCCGGCGCAGGGCCGGTTTTAACGACTCCGGTGCCCTCTCCAGTAAATCCTGCAGCTCCTGTATGTTTTCCATAGCCTGCTCGGACACATTCATGCGGAATCGCGCTTGATTGTCAGGTTCAACATCTTTATCTTCCCGGCCGCGGTCTGCGGCTCTTCCGGCATCCTCACGCGGTCCCGGTGCCCTTGGTTCAGCCAGTACGGGCGCCTCCTCTGCTGCTTCCGGCGGCACCTCTATTTCCGGCGGCGGTGCTTTCATCTGCATCTGTGGTCCTTCTGGCTCCGGTGCCGGTCGAGGTGCCGGAACCGGCGCTGGCGCTTCTTCCGCCGCCATCGGTGCCGGCACCGCCTCAAAGTCAGCCGTTTCCATCTGCTCATCCCTTGCCCCACCGGGCACCACCAGATTCGCCATAGCTATCAGCTGGTTATTCATACGCTCGGTAGCCTTCTCCACCTGTTTGACCTTGCCCTTGTCCGCCATCCTGATTATCTCTTCCACACGCTTATCGGCGAACCTGGCGTACAGCTCCGCCTTACCCAGAGCCGACGGGGTAAAAGCCAGCCTTACCGCCTCGGTGGCCAGCTTGACCTGGTACAGGGGCTCATCGGGCAGGCTGTTGGTAGATGCGGCCACGGTACCGGTACCGGCCAGCAAGACGACAACGACGACAGCGGTTACAACAGTTGCCCACCGCGGAAACCATCCGAAGAAGCCCGGGCTCCTTTGCGGCTCCATCTCACAGATGGCCGCCTGGAACTCGTATGCCGCCCTATCCCGGAATTCGGGGCGCGGCTTGATGGCGGCTGCCTTTCTGGCATCCACCACCGTCCGGAGCAGCGGCTCAAGCTCGGCGGCATATTCGGGGTACCCTGCCAGGCATGCCTCGATAGTCTCGCCGTTAATCAACCGCTCCAGACATTCATCCAGAATATTATCAAATTCACTCTTCTTGCTCATGACACTACCCCTGCCGACAATACTTTACGCAGGGCGACTATCGCGCTGTGCTGCAATGCTTTGACCGCTCCCACACTCTTGCCCATGCCCCTGGCCACCTCGGCCACAGACATCTCACCGGTAAAACGCAGGGAAATTACTTCCTGCTGCGCCGCGGTCAGCTTTTTTGTCGCCAGCGCCAGTTCTTCAATCTCTAACTTCCTCTCGGCCGCCTGCCCCGGGTCGTCTTCACCGGCGGCTATCGACTCATCGAGAGGTACGGTGGTACGTCTCGACTTTTTTCTAAAATAGTCAACTACCTGGTTATGTGCAATGCGATACAGCCATGAGGAGAACGGCATACCCTTAAACCTGTAGGAAGAGATAGACTTAAGGGCGTTGAGAAAGACCTGCTGAGTCATATCCTCCGCCTCCGTCCTGTCACCTATTTTGAGAACTATATAACGATAAATTTTATCGAAGTTCTCCTCATATAATTGAGTTAAAGCCACCTGGTCGCGCTGCTGCGCTCTCCGGAGAAGGCTCTCCTCATCTTGCACCTGACAACCCCCGTTCAGAGCCGGACTCTATCAAATTTTACGTTCGCC
>JAUWZF010000064.1 GCA_030615475.1 Dehalococcoidales bacterium
TCGGACCAGACGACGCCGCCGTTCGTCGTCTGATCGACCAGACCGGGGCTGCCGACGTAGCTGCCGGCGTAACAGGTATTTTCACCGGCAATCGCCCAGGTGTCCATAGTGAACGCAGCGCCCGTAGCAGGGTCCCGGGTGAACCGGCGCCGGTAGTTCTGGCCGTCGTCAGGTGACTGCCAGACGGCCGGACTGCCGTTACTCTCCCCGGCCACAAATACCGTTTGGAAGTCGGCGCCGTATTGCGGCGGGAGGGCTACCAGATTCAGGTTGTCCACGTCGGCCAGATTACTGGTAAAAATCCTTTCCCAGGTGTTGCCGCCGTCACGACTGCGCCAGAGGCTGTGCCCGCCGCCGAAGGTGAGCATGAACAGGGTATTATCCTGTCCGTAGCCGGGTGAAGGTGCCAGGTCAACGATAGTGTCAACGGCGGTATCAATCAGGCTGACCTGGTTCCAGGTGTCGCCGATATCCCGGCTGATGGAGAAGGCGCTGCCGTCGCCGCTGGTGGCGGCATACATCCTGCCGGTAGTGGTGAAATCGGGTGCCAGGAGCACATAGGTTTGGGAATCGCCGGTCGGCTCTTTACGACTTCTTGTCCAGCTGACGCCGCTGTCGGTGCTGACATAGGTTCGGGTGCTATCGGCGGCCCCGGCCAGCAGGATGATGGACGGGTATTCCCCGCAGGCCGTAAGCCCGGTAATATCGATATTATTCTGCCCGGAAGCCCAGCCGATGTTCAGGTCGGTAGCGGTTGAAATGCCCGGCGCATTAAAAAAGTTGATTTTGTAGACGTCACCTTCGCCGGTGCCGGTGCCGATAGCCACGTAAAGGACACAACTCCCCGAAGCGGGGTCGGCATCGTAGTTATCGGGGAAGGCAATCGCCGCCGGGGCAGCCACCGCGACGGAAGTCGGGGTTAAAGAGTTGTCCCTGTCCAGTCTGGCATGTCCTTTGGTAGCGCCCCAGTCGGTATTGCCTGCTTTAGCGGCGATAAAAGTATCGGTCTCGTCGGTTATAACGGCCACAAGCTGCCAGTCGGAGGCGTAGTTGGGTGAGAAAGCCACGTCATAGACATCATAGCCGCCGATGTTAGTATCCGACCAGGTGGAGATGATATTTGCCTCGTCCAGGGTGTAGACGCCGCCGAACTCGGAGCTATCGGTGTCTCTGGTGCCGACGGCGATTATATTGCTGGTCAGGCAGGCAATGTCAATCGAGGTTATTTCCTTATTGTCGGCCCCCGCCCCTCCGGGACCTGCCGGCAGCTGCGTGAAGGTCTTGCCGCCGTTGGTGGAGCGGTACACCGCCGACTTGGTGGCATAGTATATCGTGCCGGCATCATGGGGTGATACCGCGATATCCACTATGGTATCCTGCACGTTGCCGATATGAGCCCAGCTGAGACCGCCGTCGGTAGACTTATAAAGCGTGTAGGTAAGACCCTGGACGCCGGCGTAGAGAGTGCCGTCGGGAGCCATGGCAAGGTGCCGGACATCGGAGCCGGCGGCCAGCACCCAGTTGCCTGCCTCGCCCCCGGCGGGAATACTGACTCTCGTCCACTTGACTGCCTCCGGGGATGCTGTTGCTGCTGAGGTAAATACGGTTGTAGCGACGAGGCCTGACAGCAGGAGCAGCTTTATGATGAGTATAAAGAATTCACGGGATGGCCTCTGTGGTAACCTGCTATTAGCCATCTGGCGAATTTTAGTTGACATAGCACCCATGATCCACCTCTTAGAAAGCGGTCAATCGTTTAGGCTGGGACTATTGTCTGGGGCCGCAGCAATATCAATGATAATACATTTATCTATGATTTATATACGAAAAGGTTGAATTAATTCTAAAAATATTCTAAAAAATGGTAAGACTGCCTTTGAGGGACCGCATGTTGAATAAGGTCATGCACGGAGTATATACTGAAACGATAGAGTGGGGAGTTAACCATGGAGACGGACTATAACGAGATTGATGAGGGTACCGACTATGTCGGTTACCGGGAAGCTTTTAGTCTTATAGCTTCGAAGGTAAGGCCGGTAGGAATTGAGGAGATACCTCTAGTTTTAAGTGTCGACCGGATAGCGGCCGTAGATGTGGCGGCGCAGGTGAGTTATCCCTCGGCCGATGTGTCTCTTAAGGATGGGTTTGCCGTTAAGTCCGTTGACGTGGCGGCTGCCTCCATGCAAAACCCGGTATCTCTCAAGGTCACCGGCTCTGTGTTTGCCGGCTTTAAATTCGATGGTGAGGTGAAACGGGGTGGCGCTGTCAGGATATGCTCCGGCGCGCCGATACCCCGGGGGGCGGATGCGGTGGTATCCGGGGAGTTCTGCGAGGAAGTATACCCGGACGAGGTATTTGTGAAAGCCGATGCGGAGCCGGGGCGGAACATACTGCGTGCCGGGGGAGAGGTAAAAGCGGGGGCAACCATTGTCGGCAGGGGGGGGAGGCTTTTACCGGGTTACCTGGGGCTGGCGGCGGCGGCCGGCGTCAGCCGGGTCAGTGTTTACCGGCGGCCGGGGGTGGCCGTTGTGGGGGTCGGTGACGAGGTGGTGGCTCCCGGGGAAAACCTCATCCCCGGCCAGCTATATGCCAGCAATCTGGTCACCATGGAGTCCTGGCTGGCTTCTTTCGGAATATCCTGCGTTACCTCGGTGGTCAACGATAACGAGGAAGCTATCAAGCAGGAGTTACAAAAGCTTTTACCAGGCGTTGACGTTATTCTGACCAGCGGCGGCGCCTGGGGCAGCGAACGCGACCTGGTTATCGGTTCGCTGGCTCAGCTTGGCTGGCAGGAGATATTTCACCACGTGCGTATGGGGCCGGGTAAGGGCATGGCCTTCGGCCTCTGGGAGGGTAAGCCCGTGTTTTGCCTGCCGGGTGGGCCGGCGAGCAACGAGATGGCTTTCCTGCAGCTTGCCCTGCCCGGGATACTGCGGATGAGCGGGGATAACAGGCATCCCCTCCAGACGGTTACCGCCAGGCTTGCCGAGAGTCTCCAGAGCCGCCACCGGGCGTGGACGGAATTCAAGGATGCCACGCTGTCCCGTGATGCCGAGGGGAATTATTGCGTTGAGCTTTATAGAAACCGGAGCCGTTTGCAGGCGATTGCCAGCGCCAACAGCCTTGTCTGTATCCCGGAAGGAACGGAATCGCTGAATAGCGGTGATGTCGTCCCCGTGCAGATTCTGGCGCCTCGGCTGGACGATATATAAGGTACTTATTTCATTGTCATTGCGAGCGTAGCGAAGCAATCCCCTTCAGGTAGAATGTTACCCTCACCACACCCTCTCCCCTGCCTTCGCCGAAACGGCTACGTGCAGGCAGGTATCAAGGGAGAGGGATTTTAACTTGCGGGATAAGCCGCAGATGCTGCGAGGGCAGCAGGGTGGGAAAAGATATCTAAATTTACCCCGGCCTGTTTGACATAGAGACGGGTTCAAGGGTATACTTCATCGCCGTAACCCAGCTTTAAGAACAACTTAATTAAGGAGGAAACCCATCAATGAAAAAAGTGCTTATCATTTACCATTCCCAGACCGGCAATACCGGGGCAATGGCGAAAGCAGTGGCGGCGGGCGCCAGCGCGGCGGGCGCCACGGTAATTCTGAAGAAAGCCGTCGAGGCCGACGATAAGGACCTGCTCGACTGTGACGCTGTCGCCTTTGGCACACCCAACTATTTCAGCTACATGGCGGGGATGGTCAAGGACTTCTTCGACCGCGCCTGGCCCACCGTCCGGGAAAAGATGGCCGACAAGCCTTACGTGGTCTTCGGCAGCTATGGTGGCGGGGGCATGCCGGCCATTGAAACCGTGGAAAAGATTTGCGACAACATGAGCATGAAGAGACTCTCTGACAGCATCGGCATCCAGCGTCAGCCCACGGAAGAGAATCTGGTGGCATGTAAGGAGCTGGGGAAAAAGCTCGCCTAGCTGTAATAAAGTCCGGGCGGAGAGTTTTCGAGAGGGGCACCAGCCCCTCTTCCTTTTTCTTCCCCGCGGGCGGCGGGGCGCACTCTTGCGGGATAAGCCGCAGATGCTGCGAGGGCGGCAGGGTGGGAAAAGATAACAGGCGAGGGGGGCGGAGGGGATGACGGAATATTCACAGCCAGGCCATGGATTATCAGGCCGTTTCCTCGACCAAGCCGTGGCTCATGAAGACCTGTAACTGAGACACCACCTGGTCCCGGGACAGCCCGGTAAAGGTGCCGATTACCTCTATGGTATCAGCGCCGTGCTCATAGATATAATCAAGTACTTTATAGCCGTCTGTCCTGGCGGCTATATCAACACTCAGTTTCATCCGCCGGAACCTCGCTATACCCTCATTGGTCAGCATATATCTATCCATTAGCTCATAGCAGGTGACTATGATTATACTCCTTTTACAATATTTGTCAACATCTCTTATCGTGGCCCGCGAAGGGTAACAGCTTTGACAAAAATCGTACTATCAGCTTATAATATAACTGAAAAGTCTCTCAAAGAGGTGGTGCGACATGGCAAATCAGGTAGGCAAAAGGTACCGCTGCACCAAGTGCGGCGCCGAGATGATTATCACCAAGGGAGGCGATGGCACCATCACCTGCTGTGGCCAGCCTATGGAGCAGAAGTAATAAACAACCCAGTTTGCAGGAGGTCAGAAAGTGGCAAGCCAACTAGGTAAGAGATATCGCTGCCAGAAATGTGGCACTGAAGCATTATGCACCAAAGCCGGTGCTGGTGAGCTTATCTGCTGCGACCAGCCGATGGAAGTACAGGAAGCCCGGCCCATTCCTTCCTCGGATTAAGCCAGGCCTTCCCCAGAGCTGAAACACGCAGCAGTTTACCTATACTATTGAAGTCAATTAACTACGCAGCTTCTTCCGGCTCAGGTTCGGGTTCCGGTTCGGGTTCCGGTTCGGCTTCCGACAGAGCTATCGCCTGATTCAACTTCTTCAACAGTCTCGCTTTGCGCCGGGCGGCATTATTCGCGTGTAATATCTGCTTCTCCGCCGCCTTATCCAGAGTACTGACGGCTGTCGCCACCGCTTCCTGAGCGTCTTTAAGTTCACCGGCAAAGATAAGTTTTTCCGCTTTCGTGATATTCGTTTTTACCTCACTGCGGACAGACTTATTTCGCAGCTGCCTTCTCGAGGCAACACGTGCCTGTTTCTCTGCTGATTTACTTGCCAAGTCCTACCTCCACTTATTTTTTACTTGAGCCGGCATCCTTGCCCCTGGTCAACGGAACCGAGGAACCGGCAGTACCATGCCTGGATGCATCGTCGCCGATACGGCTAACGCTAATCACCCCTTTGACGGCATCTATCTTCTTTAAAATATGGCTTAACTGCGCCAGGCCAGTTGTTTCCAGAGTTAAATATAGCGTAATAGTATGGCCATCACCATCGGCAAGATTTGCCGAAGCGATATTCACCTTATCCTCGGCTACCACCGTGGTGATGTCACGCATCAGCCCGACCCTGTCCAGGGCCTCGACCTGTATATTGACCGGGTAGAGGAGGTCGCTTTGCCCCCACTCTGCCGGTATCAGCCTCTCCTTCTCGTCTTCATGATGGATATTGCGGCAGTCCTCGCGGTGGATGGAAACGCCGCGGCTCCGCGTGATATAGCCGATAATCTTATCACCGGGGACCGGATGGCAGCATGGGGCGATATTGGTTACAAGGTCGCCGACCCCCAGTACCTGCACCGTCCCTGTCGCCGTCCTGGACGGAGCGACCTCGGTCACCTGTATCTCCTTCTCCTCCTGGGCCGCCAGCTTCAGCGCAATTTGATGCGCCGTGACCGTGCCATTGCCGACCGCCGCCAGAAAGTCGTCCAGGCTGCTGTAAGCAAACAGTTCGGCCAGCGTATGGCGCTCGATTTTTATCCCCAGGTGCCGCAGCTCTTTATCCAGAATCTGCCGGCCGCGCTCGATGTTCTCCGTCCGCTCCTGCTTATTGAACCACTGCCTGATTTTAGTTTTGGCGTGAGATGTGTTGATATACCCCAGGTTGGGATTGAGCCAGTCAAGGCTCGGCCCCCTGGAGCCCTTCGCCGAGATAATATCGATAACATCCCCGTTCTTGAGCTCATAGTTAAAGTGCACCAGCTTGCCGTTTACCTTGGCCCCGACGCAGCGGTGTCCCAGGTCCGTATGGACCCGGTAGGCAAAATCCAGCGGTGTCGAACCCCTGGGAAGGTCCTTTATCTCTCCTTTCGGGGTATAAACGAACACCTGGTCGATAAAGATGTCGGTCTTGACCGATTCCAGGAATTCCTCGGCGCCGCTGAGTTCGCGGTGCCACTCGATGAGCTGGCGCAGCCAGGCCACCCTATCCTCGAACTGCATATCCCTCTTTTCGCCCTCTTTATAACGCCAGTGAGCGGCCACACCGTATTCGGCAATATGGTGCATCTCGCGGGTACGGATTTGAATCTCCAGGGGTGTCGCGCCGAGAGCCATCACCGCCGTATGCAGCGCCTGGTAGTCGTTCGGTTTGGGATTGGCGATGTAATCGTCAAAGGCATCGGGCAGGGGATGCCACAGACTGTGGATAACACCGACGGCACTGTA
>JAUWZF010000233.1 GCA_030615475.1 Dehalococcoidales bacterium
CGCCCATGCGTAAAGTCTTCTTGCGCTGTGTTGATTCGGCGATGGCCGTAAGCACGACCACGGGTATTTTGGAGAACTCGGGACTACGTTTTATCTCACGCAGTATCGACCAGCCGTCGGGGCCGGGCAACCGTAAATCTAACAGTACCAGAGCGACAGGATTCTCTTTGATTATTGCCATTCCCGTCTTACCGTCACTGGCTTTAAGCACCTGATAGCCTTCGAGCTCCAGCACCCGGGAAATAAAGTTCAGGATATCAGCTTCGTCTTCAATAATAAGTACTGTCTTTGTGTCACGTTTCTTAACCATAGTCCTGGCGTATCCATCTAACCTGTACAATAATACTACTGTGCGCATAATATGTCAAGTATGTAGCCATATGGCAAGTATCTGAGACTAGTATCAGGGTTATTCTGGAAATAGTGAGTCCATATTTGCCATATGGCGATATGTGGGCGGTCGGCTCTTCCGGCTTACTTGTCAAGGTGAGGCGTGCAATGATATGCTATGATGAAAAGTGTTGGGGTTGTGGTGGGGACAGATAATAGTTAGTTCAGCCTGCCAGCGTAGCTCAGTGGTAGAGCAGCGGTTTCGTAAACCGCTTGTCGTGGGTTCGACTCCCTCCGCTGGCTGTTTTCGTTTTCGAGGAGAATTATTCCTGCCGGCCGAAAGAAACGGATATTCGCTGTTATGCTGCCTATCTTAACTATTCTTTGCCAATGATGTCTTCGATTTCACGGCAGGCGCGGGAAATGCTCTCTCTTATGCGGGCCCATTTCTCCGGCGCCAGGTTACGGGACCTCTGGCCGAGAAGGCGTCCGAGATTCCTGAGTTCACGGATGGAGTCATGAAATTCCTCGTGGTCGTGTGGGCCCCACCAGTCTTTCATCTGACCTTTTATCTTTTCTATGACTTCCTTCTGCTCTTTCAGGAATTTCTTCCCCTCATCGGTAATGGTATATACCTTCTTGCCATCACGCTCTGAAGAGCTGACATAGCCCATATCATCGAGCATCTGAAGCGTGGGATAAACGCTGCCGGCGCTGGGAGTGTAAAAACCGTGAGAAGTGTTTTCCATGGCGCGTATTATCTCGTAACCGTGACTCGGTTTATCTTTCAGAAGATTAAGAATGACATATTTCAGGTCGCCTTTTTCAAAAAGGCGCGAGTGCCGTTCAAACGGGGGGAAGTGCCTGTTAAACATAACACCCAACCTCCTTATAACATATCACGATATATCGTAACGTATTAAAATGCGTTTGTCAATAGTTCTGGTAAAAAATTGATACGCTCCCAGGCTTTCTATTTCTTCCTTACTCTGTACCTGATAATGCTCCTGGGGGCTTTGGCATCGGGGCGGGTGAGGTATTCTTCCTCATGTACGCCGACTATCTCATAGCCGTTATCAATAATGAAGCGGTGCAGTCGCTCGACCGAATTATCTTCCCGGTCGTAAGAGCCGTGGTGGAGAATCTGGGCGACGGTGCCGTATTCCCAGGTCTCTATTTTTATCTCGGCGCCGCTCACCTTCTGCGGGAGGGAGGTGGTGTCTTCAGGTACTGGCAGGCCGATGACATTGGTCCATTCTTCCATAGGGGTGAGGTGAGCATCGGGGTAGCGGGCTCGGAGCCTGCCGACTTTGAACGTGGGGCCGCCGCTTTTTTTAAGTTCGAATTTCAGAGTATAAACGCAGCCGTAGAGGGCCGGCAGCACCTGCGGGAATACCTGTCCCGGCGTACCCCTGGCACAAACCGCCGCCATCTTCTGGGCTGGCATTTCCAGGATTTCCGGCTCGTTTCTGGACGATTTTCCTGGTGTCATTCGTTTGCCTCCTCCGGCATCCGGGCCGGGCGCGATTGCTTATTATTTAACATAAATAGCTATACATCTGCAACATAAGTATTTGTAATTTATTCTGATTAATTATATAATTACCCCAAATCTATCCTGTCTAAACTTCGTAATACGATATTTCAGCAAGCCCGCGGCGATAATTAAGTTTGATGTTATACCGTCCGCTTTCGGGCGGACAGCAATCTTGAAAGGAAACGACGATTACACAACCTGAATCAAAAAAGCGCTCATTTATGTGGAGTTCGCTCCCGTTTTTCATTATTGCGCATGCAGCGCATCATTTTTTAATGGCGCTCCAGCAGCCGTTATTTCCCACTATGCGCGATTATTTCAAGATAGAGACGTACACGAAGGCTTCAACTATACCTATGGCTTTTGCTCTTGCCAGCGCCACGGGGCAGTTGCCGGCTGGCTGGTTCGCCGACCGCTTCGGGCCGGTTCCCCTCATCATGATTGGTACTCTGGGCGTAGCCGTCGCCGGCGTACTCGTCGGGATTTCTCCCAACTTCGTCATGTTGATAGTTTTCCTGATGCTGATGGGGCTTTTATCCGGGGGTTATCACCCGGCAGCGACACCGCTTATCTCGGCGTCGGTCGAGCCGCAGCTACGCGGCCGGGCGCTTGGCTTTCATCTTGTCGGCGGGAACGCCGCCTTCTTCGTGGCGCCGATTGTTGCCGGTGCCGTAGTTGGAGCGTTTGGAGAGGAAAGCGGGTGGCGGTATTCGTTCTTTATCCTCGCAATACCAACGGTTGTATTCGGCCTGATTTTCTATGTTTATCTGTCGCGTCATGGCGGTAAAGCTCACGTAGAGAGGGTGAAGCAGAGGATTACCGAGGAGAGACCACCGCAACCGGGATACAAGCGGCGGCTGATTGCCTTTTTAACGATGATGATAGTCGGCGGTGGCCTCGCCATGTCGATTCTGCCTTTCCTTACATTGTATATGACGGACGAACTCGGGGCATCAAATGCGGTGGCCGGTGGGCTGATGGCAGTCGT
>JAUWZF010000167.1 GCA_030615475.1 Dehalococcoidales bacterium
CCTCGGGTAAATATCTGGCACCGCTTTTCCGGCACTGCTCTTCATTGTCGGTAATACCGGCCAGTTGCTCGCAGCCAAGCTTGTAGGCCAGTTCATGAGCGTATTCGCGTACGTTCTGCTCCGGTAGTGTCAGGCGTTCCCTTGTCATATCAATTTACTTTATTATTTTGATAACCCGTCATTGCGATGGTGACCTGCTCGCTTCGCGGAGTTTATCCTGAGCGTAGCGTGAGGACTCGCAATGACGCCTATACTTCAAGCCACGAGGCGGAATAGAGCGACTCTCCCATCAGCACTCTGGTCGTCCTGGCGTAGTTGGCCATCTCTTTAGGCAGGGAGGAGATATCCGGCTTTTCCCCGTCCATCATCTTGTGCACCAGCTCCACGATATCTGGCCTCTCACCGCGGGCTATCTGCATCAGGTCTTTATCGAAGGCATCGACAATGGCCGAGTACAGCCCGTAGCGCATCAGCATTATCATATAGGTCCGGTTCAGCCAGCACCTGAGCGCGTCGGGAGCGCCGTTGGAAATGTTGGAAAGACCTACCGTGGACTTGCAGCCGGGAGCAATTTCTCCCAGCATGGTCATGAATTCCACGCAGGCCTTGACCTGGTTGATTTCCACCGATATCGGGCTGGCGATGGGGTCAATCCATATCCTTTCGTTGGGGATGCCCGCCTCATTCGCCTTGTAGACAAAGTCGACGGTATGCATCGCCCTCTCGTTGACATCACGCGGCATGCCTTCATTGCTCCACAGCAGGCCGATAAGGTTGGCATTATATTTATTGGCCAGTTCCAGCCCTCTATCAATCCGGCTGCTCTGCAGGGAAACCGAGTTGATTAATACCGGGCCTTTACGGACACCCAACCCGGCTTCCATAGCGTCCAGGTTGGTGGTATCCAGGGACAGCATCTTATCGGTGACCGCCTGTACCGTATTCACCACCCATGCCATAAGCTCGTCACCCCCCTTGCGGGCGGGGCCGATATTGAGGTCAACCAGGTCTATGCCGGCCTCAGTCTCCTCTCTGGCCATCTCCTCAATCGGGCCCGCATTCCTCTCCCTGAGGGCCGGGCCGAGGGTCTGTGACATAACGTTTAAGTTTTCCCCGATAAGGATCATCTTGCCTCCTTATTTTATCCTTATGGCTTCCAGGCTTTGAGATAGGGTGTGAGGTGGGATGCATCTCTGGGGCCGACCATAATTTCCCAGCCGGGCAGTTCTTCTTCGAGGCTGCCGCTCTCGGCGGCGATGTACCCCGGAATTATCAGCTTGCGGTGCTTGATTTTATCCTCGATGCCGCTCTTCTTGATGGCCGGGCCGATAATATCGGCGGAGAACTTGCCCGCCGCCCAGGAAGTCATGACCGAGAGTCCCTCGGTGTCCTTGACGTAAAGATAGCTGGGCACCTTGCTGTTTTCTATTTCACCGGAGACGATGAAGTAGGTGAGCGAGAAGTTGGAGGTCACCATCAACGGCGAGTTTTCGTCCGGATTATTGATTTCGTAGATGCCCTGTTTGGTCGCCAGCGGCCGCTGCGGGTCGGTATAGATATTCAGCCGTTCCACCAGCAGCGGGAAGAGGCTTTCTCCCTGGAAATCGGACAGGACGATGATGCCGGCGTACTTGGCGAGGAACATGGAGGCAATCACGGCCTCTTTCATGGGATTATCGGTCATCTCGCAGGGGAAGACAATGGTGGGGTAACCCAGGGGGCGGAATTTTTTATTGAGGGCGGCGCTCCGGATGACTATCTGGTCCTCGAGCGCCTGGCGGACGGTTCTGGAACCGGAATCAATGACAATGTTCTTGAGTCCGGCCGCGGCTAGTTTTTCGGTTAATGCGGCGAGTTCCTCCAGCCCCGGGGCTTTGGCGGCTACCGGGCAGTCGTTCTCTTTGGCCAGGGTAGCCACGGCATCCGCATTGTCTTGGGTGGCGGCGTACAGTAACGGCTTTTTATCGGCGCAGGCTTTCACGCCGGCGGCCAGGATATCGGGTTTATCGCTCATCAGGATGATGTTGGCGTCGCTGTTAGCCTTTACCTTACCCGCCAGGGCGGCAAACTTGGCAGCATCTCCCGATTCGGCCTTGAGGGCGACCAGGTTGGCATTAAGGGTGAGGCCGACCCTTTCATAGGTCAGGTCCTCGACCTTCTTCAGCCTGGCGTCCACCTCGGCATCGGCCATCTTGTCGCTGATGAGCAGGGCGATACCTGCCGGGTTTTCGAACCTCTTTTCATGGCGGAACATGACCGTCTCGCTGCCAATCTTGAGGGCTTTGTCACCGGCGCCGATGGTAACCGGCAGGATGGGCGGTGCTGACGCCTCCGATAGCTTGGATACGGCTTCCTCGGAGACATGGGGGCAGGCGGTCAGTTCGGCCTTGCCGGCGGCGAGGCTCATGGCAAAGGCCAGGCAGGTAGGTACGCCGCAATCGCCGCAGTTCGTCTTGGGCAGCAGTTTAAAAATTTCTATTCCTGTTAGTGCCATAAGTAGTCTCCTTTCCCAGACTATAGCGAACGTAAACTATTGTGAGTTCTCCATATTTTGTCATTCCCGCGAAAGCGGGAATCCAGACATTCCTAGATTCCCAATCAAGTTGGGAATGACACATTAGCAGATTATTAGGTAGTCTTTGTCTCCTTTCCTATCCTAGCCCAGTATCGGGTCCATAGTCAGGGCGGGATGCCCCTTTTCCTGCAGGAAGGGGAGAATCTCATCCTCGGTGATGCCCACCGTTTCATCGGCAACTTTATCGAGGAGGTCGGGCACACCCAGTTCTTCAGCTCTCGCCTTGAACCGTTCGCCAATCTCCTCCTTCAGTATCTTGGGCATCCAGACCATCCTTAATAAACCACCCTCGGCAGAGAGGAATTTTCTCTGGGTGGTATTGTATTTGCCGTGGCCCACGAAGCCGGGGGTGCTTAAGCCCCCGCCGATTGTCCCGGCCAGGGTGGTGAACTTCATCCCGCAGGGGGTTTCGCCGACGTAGTCCCGGTTTACCGTCATGACACCGTTGCACATGGGCAGGACGGCGGCGATAGCTTCGTAGCAGCCGCAGGTGGTCATGGGGTCGTTTACTAGACTGTAGAAGTTATAGTGGTCTATCTTGCCGCGTGAAGCCTTGAGGAGAAACTCATTGACGCCTTTCCACTGTCCCATCTTGGCGTCTATGGTCTCGCCCTTTTCTACCGGCTGGTTAGGGCCGGTGGGGTTAATCTCGTAGGCGGCCTTGCAGTCCATCCAGTTATAGGAGCCGCACAGGCCGGTCCTCTCCGGACTGATGACGCAGACGTGGCTGGGAGCGAAGGACTGGCAGAGCGTGCATGAGTAGTAGGTATCGATGGTCTCGTCGGTCATGCCTTCCACTCGGGTATCTCTGGCACCGTAGACTGCCCTTGCCGTCGCCACAATCTCGTTAACCTTGTCTTCCTCGGTATAGATTTTCACCTGTAGCTTGTCGAATATGCGGCCAAAGTCCTGATGCAGCTTGGCGTGAATGATTTTGCCGATATCCTCAAGTTTGAAGCCCTTTTCCCCGGCCTGGTTAGCCACGCGCAGCCAGGCGATATCTCTCTGCCCGATGTGCATAACTCCCTGGGCGTAGTTGATGAGGTGGTGAATCTGCCGCTCCAGGATAGGCTCATAATCATCCTGCATCTCCCTGCCGGCAACTTCGACGGCTATCGCCAGGGGCAGTCTGGAGCCGGCTTCAATATCGGACAGTTCCGGG
>JAUWZF010000110.1 GCA_030615475.1 Dehalococcoidales bacterium
CTTCAGCTTGTCCAGCTGGTTTTTGGCTTTCAATCTGTTATAAATTAGCTCCCAGCCGCAGTCCTGTTCGGGTGAAAGCTCACACTTCCCGTTGGATGCCCCGCCACAGGCACCGCTGACCAGACTCTTGGTGCAGGCGGTGATGGGGCAGATACCGCCGGTATAGTCCAGCAGGCACTGGCCGCACTCCTGGCACCGCTCGCTGCCCCGCCACTCCCCGCGGCTGCCGCCCAGATTAACGGTGTTGCAGGCCGGGTGACAGACCATATTCACCGAGGCCGCCACCGCCTGGACGCCGATACCGCAGGTCATCACCAGTATCGAATCGGCCGCCGCTACCTGGTCGACTTTACCCCTCAGGCCCGACTTAACCAGGGCTTTCTCGCAGAGGAAATCGATAACCTTGGTCCCGGTCACCTGCTTCCCGGCCTCTTCAAGCCTGTTCTTCATTTCCTCGACCTGGACGGGGCCACCGCTGCCCGAAGACTGGGCGCAGCCGTTACAGCCCAGTATAAAGACGCTCTTCTCCCCGTCGAGATAGCCGGTAATCTCTTCAAACGGCTTTTGCTCTGATAAAATCATCTCTCCTCCTTAAAACGCTACACTACCCTGAACTGACCAAGGTCTCGACCTTTAGGTGTCACGACATGGATGGAACAGGCCAGGCAGGGGTCAAAAGAGCGGATAATACGCACGATTTCAAAGGGATTCTTCTCGTCCTTGACCTTCGTGCCGATAAGTGCCTGCTCGATTGGCCCGTGCTGCCCTTTATCATCCATCGGGCCTACGTTCCAGGTGGTGGGCACGACGCACTGATAGTTGGCAATCTTCTTATCTTTTATCTCTATCCAGTGTCCCAGGGCACCGCGGGCGGCATCGGTAAGTCCCATGCCCGTAGCTTCATCCGGGATTTCATACTCAACGTAGGCCGGTTCGCCCGGCTTGAGCTGGAGCGCCCAGCCTTCCAGCGAATCGGCGATAAACTTCGCCGAGAGAGCCCTCGCCAGGTGGCGACCGAGAACGGAGAAGAGGGCAGACGGCGAGGCCTTCAGCTTGCTTAAAGCCCCGTTCACCATCTCTTTCATTACCGGGTCACCCTTGGCATAGGTCACGGCCACCCTGGCCAGCGGGCCGACCTCATAGACCTTGCCGTCGTAGCGCGGGGCCTTTGTCCAGGAATAGGCGTCCTTCTTGCCATACTGCGGTTTTGTCTCCCCCTGAGACGGATGCTTTCCTGACGTAGAATCTTCGTACCAGGAGTGCCTGACGTACTCGGTTATCTTGTTCGTATCCACCTCGCCGGGTTTAAGGTCGGCGCCGACGGTACCCTGTTTGAACAGCCTTTCCCGCTTCGTGTAGTCCGGGCTGCTGCCGTCAAGGTCAAAACTGCCGTAAGCCAGCAGGTTCTTGCAGCCGACGCCGATTTCGGCATAGTCGAGATAAGCGCCGGCCACCGCCAGCACATCGGGGATATAGACGTCATCAATAAAATCCTGCAGGATTTTTATCTTCCAGATATAGGCCATGATGTTGTCGACCGTGGGTACGCTGGTGACGCCGCCGGGAACAACGCCCACGCTGTGCGGAATCTTGCCGCTGAAGATAGCCACGGCTTCGTGGCCGACACGCCGTATTTCCAGGGCCTTCACGTAGTGGGCCACGGCCTGCTGGTTGACTTCCGGGGACAGGCGATAATCGCCTTCGTAGCGGGGCAGGAACGGCCCTAGCTCGCCACGGGCGATGAAGTCCTTGACCGAGTTAAGCTGAGAGTCGTTACCCTCGTACCTGGCGACATCCGCCACGTTCACGTAGTCGAGAGCGGTGAGGTGGTAGAAGTGGAGAATATGGTCCTGGGCGATGTGCGCCCCCTGAATCAGGTTGCGTATTATCCGGCCGTTATCCGGTATCTTATCGGCTATGCCGAAGGCGCTATCGAGGTTCAGTGTGGCCGCGATGCCGTGTGACTGCGGGCAGACACCGCAGATGCGCTGGGTAATCACCTGGGCATCCCGCGGGTCGCGTCCCCGCAGGATAATCTCAAATCCGCGGAAGAGGTTACCGACAGTCCTGGCTTCCTTAACCTCCCCGTTCTCGACGATGCATTCGACTTTAAGGTGTCCTTCAATTCTGGTGACGGGGTCTATAACAATCTTGCCCATTACTTCTCCTCCTTGCTGGCCCAGTAAGCACCGATAACGGGCAGGTCAACGTCGACGAGTTTCTCGTAGAAGGGTGCTGTCTGGTCGGGGAATTCGGGCTGGGTACAGCCGTTGCACGGCGCGCCGGCACCGATGACCCAGTTCGTACCACCGTTCCACCTCCTCAGGGGGCAGTCGGCGTAGGTTATGGGGCCCTTGCAGCCGAGCTCGTAGAGGCAGCCCTCATCGCCGAACTTCTTGGCGAACTTGCCTTCATCGAACGAGGCGCGGCGGGGGCAGTTCTCATGAATCAGCTTGCCGTAGAAAGCCCTGGGCCGGAGCAGGTCGTCGAGGTCATCGGCCGCGGGCAGACCGCTCAGTATGACGCTGGCCACCGTCCCCACGAACCAGTCGGGGTGCGGCGGACAGCCGGGAATATTTATCAGAGGTTTCTTAATGCTTTGGGATTCGAGGGCTTTTTGCACCGAGGTGCAGCCGGTGGGGTTGGGGGAAGCGGCGGGAATGCCGCCGAACGAGGCACAGGTACCCAGAGCGATAACGGCCAGCGCGTCCTGGGCCAGTTCCGTCACCCTCTGAAGCATGGTAACCGGTCTGCCATTCCGCTCGCCGACCGCGCCGTAAACGGCATCAGTTGCCATGGGAACAGCGCCGTCAACGACCAGGACATACTCGCCCTTCTTCTGCTCGGCCGTATCCTCCATCACCTCGACGGCCAGTTCCCCGGCAGCAGCCATAATCACCGGGTGGAACCTGAGGTTGATGTGCACGCCGGGAGCTACCTGGTCGATAAGTAAATTTTTAATGGTAGGACTGGCCACATTCAGAAGCGAGACGGCACAGCCACTACAGCTAGATGTTTGCAGGTAAACAACTGGAAGTTCCTTAACCATCAAGTCCAACTCCTTTCTGAGTTATCTCAATATTCACGCATCATGGTATGCATTGTAACCGAAGCAGGAATTACGCAATCCGATACAGGATGATTCAAGAATAAATTAGCAAAATTCAATAAGTTCTGGACTCCGTCTAGTACGTGGTTATATAAAAACGGCTTTTGTCTTTGAGGGTAATTAATCTCACATAAATTATACTACTTTTTAAGGACTTTGGCTATATCTTCCACTGTAATTATGGTATGGGGCTGGATATAAATCCAGCCTCGTTATTCACCGATTCAAATAACATGACACGGCAGCAATCATCTATTCCGGCAGCGCCTTAGCCACGATTTCGGCCAGGTCCAGCACCTGTACTTTATCAGCGGCGTCTTTGTCTTTCAGCCCATCATCAAACATGGTCATACAGTAAGGGCAACAGACACAGACTGTTTCCGCCTTCTTTTCCAGGGCTTCTTCCACGCGGGCCACATTAATGAGTGTTCCCTCTTTTTCTTCCATCCACATGCGGCCGCCGCCGGCGCCGCAGCAAAATCCATTGTCGCGGTTACGTTCCATCTCGGTCGGTGCCTGACCGGTGGCCGCGGCAACCGCCTGGCGCGGGGCATCGTAGATAAGGTTATATCTTCCCAGATAGCAGGAATCGTGGAAGACAACGTTGCCCGCATCTCCCGAAGCACGCAGTTCAAGCTTACCTTCTTTAATCAGATTACCGATAAACTCCGTGTGATGGACGACCTCCAGGTCGATGCCGTATTGCTTATAATCGTTCTTCAGGGTGCTGTAACAGTGCGGGCACTGGGTGATAATCTTCTTGATTCCCTTCTCCTCGAACATCTTGATATTTTCTCCGGCCATGCGGTCGAAGACATACTCGTTGCCGAGTCGGCGCAGGCTTTCCCCGCAACATAATTCGTCTCTCCCCAGGGTACCCCAGGATACGCCGCCTGCATCGAGGATTTTAGCTACGGACAACGTTGTATGACGGTTGCGGGCGTCGAAAGCGCCGGCGCAGCCGACATAGAACAGGTATTCGGTCTTTCCGGCCTCGAAAGGCGGGACATTGATATCCGCCGCCCACTTGGTGCGTTCTGCGGGGGCGATACCCCAGGGGTTGCTGCGCTGCTCCATATTCTCGAATAGTGTCAGCAGCTCTTCCGGGAATTTCGCCTTCATCTCCACCAGGTGCCGGCGCATGTCAACGATCCTGGGCACGTGCTCGATAAATACCGGGCAGACTTCCATGCAGGCGCCGCAGGTAGTGCACTCCCAGAGGACCTCATCGGAGACGCTGCCCTCCCCATCACCACCGATTAACGGCAATGCCGCCCCGCTGTTCTTGGCGCCGTTTTTCAGCAGATTGATCTTAATATCATGAATGACCAGCCTCGGCTCCAGAGGCTTGCCGGTGAAAGTAGCCGGACAGACGTCCGAGCAACGCCCGCACTCGGTACAGGAGTAAGAGTCGAACAACCCCTTCCAGGTAAACTGGTCCACCTGCCCGACCCCGAAGGTATTGTCCCCGGTGAACTCTTCGCGGGGCTGGGTCTTAATTTTTTCCAGGCTCTTGAAAAAGCAGTTGGGGATGGAGGCCAGGACATGCATGTGCTTGCTGTAAGGCAGATAGTTAAGAAAAGCCAGCAGCACGACCGCATGAATCCACCAGAAAACTCCGGCTGCCGTTTCCAGACTCCCCGCCAAAGCCCCCGACGGTATTATCGAAGCCCCGAAATTGGATATGAACATATAGTCTGCCGCTCTCTCCGTGCCCTGGGCAATTTCACTGGCATGCATGCCGAAGAAGGCAATCATCAGGAAACCCACCATCGACCGGATAACGAAGGCAGCACGGCTCCTGGCCT
>JAUWZF010000195.1 GCA_030615475.1 Dehalococcoidales bacterium
AACACCTGTTTCCGGCACGTCGCAGAACTTAATGGTGTTGTTCGGCTTGGTATAGATTGCCTGTGCCAGGTCCTTGCCGACCTTGTTTTTATCGATGTCAAAAGCCGCCACAAAATTGATGTCTCTAATGTGGTAGCCGCCCAGGTTAACATGCATCAGTCCCGGCACGAACTCGTCCTCCCTGGCATTTTGATAGTAGTGAACACCCTGTACGAACGATGAGGCGCAGTTACCCACACCAATTATACCAACGTTTATTTTTCCCATGTTTTGATGTCTCCCCTTTCTCTAGAGATGATGCTGTAGAGTTTAATTGAATGACTGGGTTCTGTCAAGCACCGATTTGAACTATACCCCCTCTGGGCATGGGATGTCAAGACTTTATAATGATTTCGTTTGCATTTAGTTGTGTCCTCCCTCATAAACTCCTTGAACGGAAACGTTTGGGGAAGCTCGAAGGGGCGTTAGACCCTTCGAAAAACTCTTTCCCCCTTCCCTTCACAGATACCTAAGGGAAGGGGGTTCATCCTGAAGGGACTAAGGGGGTGAGGTTAAAATGAGCTTGGGTTTGAATTAATATCCCCAATTTCAGCGTATTAAATAAGCACCTTTTTGGGCTGCCATATTCCCTTATCCGGGACGTGGCGGAGGATGCCCAGGAAGCGCCCGTCCGCGGAATAGGCGCGGCAGTATTTCTGCCGGGAACTGCCTTTACTGCCCTGACTGTTGCCCTGTTCCAGGACCACGGGACTTCCGTTCTTCATGGCTTCCTCGGCGGCATCATCCATGACCACCGCATTATAGTCCTGCAGCACGATATCCACGGGGTAAAGAAAGTGCTCCCAGTACCCGTGGCGGAAGGCTTCTTCCAGCTGGGACATGGAGATGGCGTCCTTGATGTCGAAGAGCCCGCACCGGGTGCGGACCAGGCTCTTGAGATGGGCGCCGCAGCCGAGTGATTGCCCCAGGTCGTGGGCCAGCGAGCGAATATAGGTGCCCTTGCTGCATTCTACTTCCACGGTGGCTACCGGCGGTTGCCAGTCGACGAGTTCCAGGCGGTGGATTTTCACCGTGCGACTTTTCCGCTCGACCTCAATGCCGGCCCGTGCCAGCTTGTAGAGCGGTTTCCCCCGGTGCTTCACGGCACTGTACATCGGCGGGGTCTGCCGGATGGAACCCCGGAACGCATCGAGGGCCGACTCCACTTGAGCGCGGTCGATTTTTGAAGGGTCGCCACGCCGGGTAATTTTACCGCTGCTGTCGTAAGTATCGGTGGCAGTGCCGAGTTCTATCTCGGCGCGGTATATCTTGGTGGTATCTACCAGAAATTCGACGACGCGTGTCCCCCGCCCGAGGCAGACCGGCAGGACTCCGGTGGCGTCCGGGTCCAGCGTTCCGGAATGGCCCACGCGCCGCTCGCCGCTCAGGCGTTTCACCATGGCCACAATGCCAAACGAGGTCTTGCCCGGGGGTTTATTGATGTTCAGTATGCCGTCCAAGGTCAATCCTTATATTCTGAGCTGGCCTGGTCGATGAGACGCAGTATACGGTCGCCGTGCTCGATGGAGTTGTCCCAGTGAAAGCTCAGTTCGGGGGTACGCCGCAGGGTTACGTTTTTCGCCAGCTCGGAGCGCAGGAAACCGGAAGCCGAGTTCAGTACCCCCAGTATCTTCTGTTCCTGTTGCTGTCCGCTAAAGCAGCTGACGAAGACCTTGGCATATTTGAGGTCCGAGGATGTATCGACCTCGGTTACGACGATGAACTCATCGAGTCGCGGGTCGCTTAGCTGGTGCTGAATCAATTCGCTGATTTCTCGCCGAATGAGAGTATTTACACGTTCGATGCGATGTGCCATAACCTGAAGCCCGAATATCCGTTGTTATTCGGATTTTTCCATTCTATAGAATTCCAGCGTGTCGCCTTCCTGAAAGTCGTTGAAGTCCTTAATGCCCACACCGCACTCGTAGCCGGCGGCCACCTCTTTGGCATCATCCTTAAAGCGTTTCAGGCTGCTCACCGTGGACTCAATCAGTACTTCTTCGCCTCTCCGTATCCTGACGGATGTATTACGGACTACCTTGCCGTCGTTGACATAGACGCCGGCTACCTTGGCACCCTTGCCAGCCGGGAAGACCGCCCTTACCTCGGCACGCCCGTCGATGACCTCGACGTAAGTGGGCTCGAGCATGCCCTTCAATGCTTTGGCCACGTCATCGGCCAGGGTGTAAATTACATTGTAGTGACGGATGTCCACCCCGCTGGCAGACGCCAACCGCTGCACGCCTTCTCCGGCGCTGACATTAAAGCCGATGATAAGTCCGTTGGAAGCCGTGGCCAGCATGACATCGCTCTCGGAGACATTACCGGTGCCGCTGTGGATAATCCTGACCTTGACTTCATCCGTCCCCAGCTGTTCCAGGGAGGTCCTGATAGCTTCGATGCTGCCCTGTACGTCCGTCTTGAGAATGACATTGAGATCTTTTACTTTGCCGGCGCTTATCTGGTCGTAAAGTGTATTAAGGTTGACCGATTTCCCCGCCTTGGAAGCTTTTTCCTCCATTTCAGCTTTGTGCCTGGCGAGCAGGGCCTGGGCGTGACGTTCATCGGCTACGGCGGTCAGGGTATCCCCGACCTGCGGTACCTTATTTAACCCCAGGACTTCGACGGGGGTTGATGGTTCGGCCTTTTTTATCCGCTTACTCGCTTCGTTAAACATGGAACGTACCCTGCCCCAGGTAGTGCCGACGACGACGGTATCGCTCTCTTTCAACGTCCCTGTTTGTATCAGTATCGTTGCCAGCGGCCCCCGGCGCTTGTCCATCTTGGCTTCGATAACCACTCCGGCAGCCATCCGAGAAGGGTTCGCCTTCAGTTCTTCCATTTCCGCCACCAGCAGGACGCTTTCCAGCAGTTCCTGGATGCCCGTTTTCTCTTTGGCGGAAATTTCCACGCACACGATATTGCCTCCCCACTCCTCGATAACCAGTCCGGCTTCGGTCAGTTGCTGTTTCACCTGGTTCGGGTTGGCATTATCTTTGTCGATTTTATTAATCGCCACGACGATAGGCACTTCGGCAGCCCGGGCGTGATTTATCGCTTCGATAGTCTGCGGCATGACGCCGTCATCGGCGGCGATTACCAGGATGGTGATATCGGTGATATTGGCCCCGTGGGCCCGCATGGCGGTAAAGGCTTCATGCCCGGGAGTATCCAGGAAGGTGATTTTATG
>JAUWZF010000004.1 GCA_030615475.1 Dehalococcoidales bacterium
GGAGTCCGATAAAGCGATGCTCGACCCGGCGGCCGAAGCCGAACTTGAAGCTGTCACCGAGATAATACGCGCTATCCGCAATGTCCGGGCTCAGTACAAAGTGGAGAGCAGCCGATGGATTGAGGCAAAAATACACACCGAGTCGTCCCGACACGCGAGGATATCCCGCTATATCGACTCCATCAAGGCCCTGGCGAAGGCCAATCCCGTCACCTTCCATGATATTCAGGAGGGAATTTCAAAGGGAATACCATCAAACGAAAGTGACCTTGTAGTCGTGCTTTCAAAAACCGTTGTTCAAATTCCCATGGCCAGCATGTTCGACCTCGAGGCGGAGAGGAAAAGGGTAGAGAAAGAGCTGGAACAGACGCAGGCCGAAGTTGCCCGTCTTGAATCCAGACTGAAAGACGAGGCCTTTCTGACCAAGGCCCCGGAGGCAGTTATTGAAAAGGAACGGCAAAAACTTTATACTTTGAACGACAAACTGGAGAAACTGAAGCAACAGAGTGCCAGATTGTAGGAGGTGAGGCAATGTTCGAGAGAGTGCTCGTTCCATTAGATGGTTCTAAAGTAGGCGAAGCAGCCCTGCCGGTTATTAAGCAACTCGTGGCCAAATGCAGCCCACAAACAACTGTAGAGCTTACCCTGCTGGGGGTAATAACGTTACTGCGACACTGGGTGGTGGTCGGGGAGGCGAGCGCCCCGGTTTCTTATACAGAAGATGAGCTAACACTTATCAAACAGAGGGTTATGGACTACCTCGCCAGGACCGGCGATTCCCTGAAGAACCGGGGAGTCGTTATCAAGACGATGGTCAGTTCCGGTAACGCCTCCGAAGAGATACTTAAAGCCGTCGGAGAAACCAAGGCGGATTTAATAGCCATGTCAACGCACGGGAGGTCGGGGCTGCGCCGCCTGGCTTTCGGCAGCATTACCGATAAAGTATTGCGTGGCGCCAGCGTGCCCGTACTCATGGTACGAGCGCCGGAGGGCACTGTCAACGAATAGCTGCTAAAGTGTCATTGCGAGCGAATCGAAGCAATCCCAACCAGCGATGAATAGATTGCTTCGTCGCTGTGCTCCTCGCAATGACATTACGGTCAGACCGAATCATCGTAGGGCAGGTCGGCGGCCAGTACCTTAAAAACGCCCCTCTTCTGCCACTGTCGCTTGAGGTATCCCAGCGCTTTCTTGGTATCGCTGGCGATTTTGGCTTTTTCACACCGCTTCAGTCGGTATTTGAACAGCCAGTAGGTGAACTCCTTCAGTTCGGCGAGGGTAATAGACCTGAGCTGAGCGTAGTGCTTCTCCTGCCGGAATATTTTTAATAAATCCTCGCGGGTGGTATTGTAAATCCGCTGGTAGGTCTCATCGGTGGTCTCGCCCTGGCTCCGGAAGCCCCGCACCCGCCTTTCCTTGTCTATTTCTTCCTGCACCGCCAGGAGGAGGGCTTCTTCGACGGTAACACCGTAGAAATAGTTGAGGTACTGGCCGTACTTACGGTCGCCGATGAGCTTTTTGACCTCCCCGGCCTGCAACTCGAGCGGGGGTATGCCGCGAAAGAGAAGGGCATTCTTTTCATCTTCGGGCAGGAGACCGCCTACCGTCGCGCAGAGTCGCTCCGCCAGTAGCAGCCAGTCAAAGGCTTCCCCATCGATGAGGTAGCGGTAGGCGCGGTCTTTACAGACTTCATCGGCGCTGGTCCACAGTCCGATAGCATGTAGCAGGGCAAGATACCAGTGCTGGCCGGCGGCGAGCGCCTGCTTCAAATAGCTTATGGCTTCGGCATCGCCGGCTGAAGTAGATACGGAAGAACCTGATGGATTCTTTACCTCCGTCATGCCGCGCCTCATACCCGGGCCGAATGGGCCCGCTCCGGGAATTCCGCTTTGAGTCTTTCGTAATAGTCGAGCCTGCCGGTGGTCACCAGCTCGGTAATTTTTTTGGTAATGGCCTCGCCCGCCCCGGGGATTTCATTAAGTCTGTTTTCAGCGACCAGCTGCTCAACCGGTTCAGCCAGCTCCGTAATGGCGCGCGCCACCTTCTGGTAAGCCCGTATCTTGAAGATGTTGTCCTTCTTGAGCCCGAGCATCTCCGCGATATCACTAAAAACGGCGGCGATTTCTGAGTTTGTCATAATGAAATATTAGATGCCCAATTCCTTTTCAAATTCAAAGTAGGCTTTTTTACGTTTGTATAGTTCCTCCACTTTTTCTAATTCAATATATTTCACACGGTCACTGATTTCATGGAAAGTGCCCGATAGAAGACCAGTGGCCTTGCTATAATCTTTTTCAGATGCCACAAAATATATGTGGCTGTTCCACAGGTCGAAGGCATGCTTTAGCTTCCCCAAAGCATGATAAATATCCCCTCCAATTTGGACTTCAAATACATATGTCGGTACTGAATTTATAACCCGCCTCCATACAACGTCTAATTTACCAATATCAAACGGGTACTCTTTTTCAGCAATATAATCCTGCAACTGTCCAATTTTAACAAGCCTATCTTGTAAATTGCCATGGGAGAGAAGAATTTTTTCTTGTTTTTGAGGAGCGGACACGAATTCTGCAAATTCTTCTTCGATAGAAGGAAGTTCAATTTCTGGAATAGTATATTCGGGGACATGCATACTCGTAATTAACTTCCTAGCTGCTAATTCATTTAATAACTGGAATCCTGCCCGAGGAAATAACTCTTTAGATATTATTTTTTCACTCTTCCATTTATCCTGAAGAAGGCAGAATTCGACATCGAACTCAAAGCGTAAAGGCCATATAACTTCATCGGTTTTTAATTCGTCTGGCCACAGCGGTTTATCCTGAATAAATTTTGTTCGAACTGTTCCATAACCAATTATTCCACCAACAGGCTGGGTGGCATAAAAAAGTAACTTGTCCTTTTCATTAATGCTTTCCCATAAAAGACGCTGTGTCTTTCTAAGCCCCCAGATATTTCTATGTTGAAAGGCAGTATCCCAATTCTTTTTAGAACCTACAACCAGCCAATAATTCATGCCCACTCCATATCAACGTTGCCATCCCAGCAATCTTTATGACATACATAATAAATTTGAGAGTATTTTAAGCCCAGTAGTTCATTGGAATCCTTTATTTCGCCATCTGAGACCATAAATACTTCCTGCTTTTTTCCCATTATTTTCCCACACTTATCACATGTTTTAACACACAAATGAGCATCTATCATTTTCCCCCCCTCCTTTTTTTACCTCACAACCCCCGCCACCAGTACAGCCGGGCTTTCATGAGATTATATAAAAATATATTTTTCTCTCCGTAATCGGTCAACAGGCCGTAGTCCAGGTAGGCTTTGGCTTCCTGGTTTATATTGCTCTTCTCCTTAGCCTCCTTTACCCGTTCAAGCGCCTGGCGCCTGGCCCGGAGCACGAGCTTGCGCTTCCTTTCGGCCCGGTTCAGCGGCTTCTGGGGGTCGTCGGGCAGCTGCTCAATCTGCCCTGATAATTCCTTCGTCAGATTTTCCAGCTCTTCGTCGGTCATAAAGGCTTACTTTCCGCAGCAGCGCTTGTATTTCTTGCCGCTGCCGCAGGGACAGGGGGCGTTGCGGCCTATCTTCTTCCCGGCGACCCCGACCTGTTGGGGCCTGCCGCCGCTCTGAGAGCCGACGGCCGCCCTGGCCATCAGCGACTCCGGTTGTTTGGCTTCCCGCTGTTCAATCCTCACGTGGAATATGGTATGAGCGACATCCTGCTGGATGGTATCCAGCAGGGTCTGGAACTGCTCGTAGCCGGAACGTTTGTAGGCATCCACGGGACGCGTCTGGCGCAGACTCTGCCACCCCGCCTGGAGTCGCATATGCTCCATGGCCGTCAGGTGCTCCACCCAGAGCCGGTCAATAATCTGGAGCATCACCAGCCTTTCCAGCAACCTCATTTTATCGGCGCCCGTTTCCTTCTCCCGTTCCTCGTAGAGGGTCTCCGCCAGCTCAGCAAACTTCTTCTCAATTTCCTTAGACGACATCTCGGCAAGGATTTTTTCGTTGATGGCAGGCGGCACCGGCAGGACTCTATTGATATCGGCCAGCAGGCCGGCGATATCCCAGCCATCGCTATACTGGTCGGCCAGACGTAAGGAAATGATGCCCCTTATTTCCGCGGTAACCATATCCAGGATGTTCGTCTTGAGGTCGGCGCCGCTGAGTACTTTCGAGCGCTCCTGGTAGATAAGCTCGCGGTGCTTGTTGACGACATCGTCATATTCGACCAGATGCTTGCGCACGTCGAAGTGATACCCCTCGACGCGCTTCTGCACATCGGTAATGCCGCCGGTAATCAATTTATTCTCGATGGGCGTGTCTTCGTCCATACCCACCCAGCCCATAATACTCTTGATGCGGTCGCCGCCGAAACGGCGCATGATATCATCCTCCAGTGATATGAAGAAACGCGAGCGGCCGGGGTCGCCCTGGCGCCCCGCCCTACCGCGGAGCTGGTTATCAATCCGCCGCGCCTCATGGCGCTCCGTGCCGATAATATGAAGTCCGCCCTGGGCAATTATCTTATCGTGCTCCGCCTGCCAATCTCTATCACCGTCACCTTCAGGGTTGCCGCCCAGAATAATATCGACACCGCGCCCGGCCATGTTGGTGGCCACGGTTACCGCCCCCGGCTCACCGGCACTGGCGATAATTTCACCCTCTCTGGTATGCTCTTTGGCATTAAGCACTTTACAGTTAATTCCCTGCCTCTTGAGCATGTCGCTGAGGTACTCCGATTTCTCGATGGAAACGGTGCCGACCAGCACCGGGATTTCTTTCTCATGAAGCTGCTTAATTTCACGCACCACCGCCCGAAATTTGCCCTCCTCCGTCTTGTAAATAAGGTCGGGAAGGTCCTCACGAACCATGGGTTTGTTGGTGGGAATCTCCGTTACCTCGAGCTTGTATATCTTGTAGAACTCCTCGGCTTCCGTGGCCGCCGTGCCGGTCATGCCCGCCAGCTTTTCGTACATGCGGAAATAGTTCTGGATGGTTACCGTAGCGTATGTCTTGGACTCCTGCTGTACTCTGATATGCTCTTTAGCCTCGATAGCCTGGTGCAGTCCTTCGGAGTAGCGCCGGCCGATCATCTTTCTTCCGGTAAACTCATCGACGATGACAACCTCGGCTTCCCCTTTTTCATGATCCACGACATATTGCTGGTTTTTCTTATAAAACTCTTTAGCACTGAGGGCATTTCTCAGGTGGTGCATTAGACCTGAGTCATTGTAGAGAGAGTTGCCAGATTTCAACAGCCCCTCGCGCTTGAGCATCATCTCCACTTTATCCCAACCGGTTTCGGTTAATTCAGCACTTCGTTCTTTCTCCTTAATTTCATAGTCCTCATCCCGCTTCAGCCGAAGCACAAGTTGAGCGAAGGCCTGATATAGTTGCCCCGCCTCGGTATCGGGAGCGCTGATGATAAGCGGCGTGCGGGCCTCATCGATAAGGAGATTGTCCACCTCGTCGACGATGGCGTAGTTCAAAGGACGCTGGACACACCGGGACAAATCCGTCACCATGTTGTCCCTGAGGTAATCAAAGCCAAAATCGCTGCTGGTGCCGTAGGTGATGTCGGCCTCGTAGGCCTCTTTACGAGAGATAGGCCGGAAATGCTTCCAGCGGCTGTCCCCGGAATCGTAATCCTGGTCGTAAATACGGGCGGGGCTATATTCGTCCGGATCCTGCATCGGGTAAATACTGGCAACGCTTACCCCCAGAGCGTGATAAACGGGCGCCATCCAGTACGGGTCGCGCCGCGCCAGGTAGTCATTTACCGTGGCCAGGTGGCAACCATTGCCGGTGAGCGAGTTAAGGTAGAGGGGCAGGGTAGCCACCAGGGTCTTACCTTCACCGGTCTTCATCTCGGCGATTTTCCCCTGGTGCAGGGTAACACCGCCTAAAAGCTGCACATCATAGTGGCGCTGGCCGATTTTACGCTTGGCGGCCTCACGGACGGCGGCAAATGCCTCGGGCAACAGTTCATCGAGTGAGACACCGTCCTTGAGCCTGGACCTGAACTCGTCCGTCTTGGCGCGAAGCTCGGCATCACCTAATTTTTCAAACTCAGGCTCCAGAACATTGATAGGGTCAACCTTAGGCTGCAGCCGTTTCAGCTCTTTTTCGTTGGAATCAAACAGACCGCTTAAAAACTTAACCATCTCCATCACTCACAATCAGTTCTCTCGCCCGGTCCGCCATGGAATCCAGGACCATAACTTTAACTTCGGCCATGCCATCGACCGTAAACATGAGCACCGAAGGCGCAGCATTCGATTTCAGAAAGCACGGTATGTCATAGCTTTCCAGTAAGCTCCTGATGACCTGCGCCTCCATTTCATGGCGGGCTTTATAAACCTCGACCAGTCTCTCGTTATTACTCAAACATGGCTCCCACCGACTGCCCGGTATGAATACGCTTGATGGCCTCACCCAGCAGCGGCGCTATCGGCAAAACGGTAATCTTGTCTATTCTCTTTCTGTTGGGAATACGGACAGTATCGGTAACGATTACTTCCTTCACCGGACTTTCGGCCAAACGCTTAATCGCCGGGCCGGAGAAAATGGGGTGGGTGCAGCAGGCATGTACTTCCAGAGCACCGCGGCCTAGAAGGGTAGAGACAACCCCCACCAGCGAGCCGGCGGTGTCTATTTCGTCATCTACGGTGATGGCTATCTTACCTTTCACATCACCGATTACGTTCAGCGTTTCAGTCTTATCATCATTGCCAAGGCGCCTTTTTTCCATGATAGCCAGGGGGGCATTCAGCATGGCTCCCAGGTCACGCGCACGCTTGGTAGCGCCTATATCACTGGCAACGACCACCACGTCCTTATAGGCTTTCTCTATAAAATAATTACCTAACATATTAAGAGCTGTCAGCTCGTCAACAGGTATGTTAAAGAAACCCTGAATCTGCGCCGCGTGTAAGTCTACGGTCAGCACCCGGTTGGCACCGGCTACGGTAAGCAGGTCGGCCACCAGTTTGGCGGTGATGGGCACCCGGGGCTGGTCTTTTTTATCAGTGCGTCCATATCCGTAGTACGGTATTACAGCCGTAATCCGGCCGGCCGAAGCCCGCTTCAGAGCGTCAAGCATGATGAGCAGCTCCACCAGGCTGTTATTGACCGGAGAGGAGATAGGCTGAACGACAAAAGTATCCCGCTGACGGACATTCTCCTTAATACGAACAAAGGTATTTTCATTACTGAACTGCTTTACTTCACACTTGCCCAAACGTATCCTCAGATACCTGGTTATCTCCTTAGCCAGAGCCGGATGAGCCCTGCCGCATAATACCTTTAGTTCATCCATGAGCTATCTTCTCCTCTCTAAATTTTACCCGGTTGCATAATTATTATAGCACTATTAAACAACCTCACCCAATTAATCCCTTCAGGGTGAACCCCCTCTCCAATCAGCAAGCCGAAATGAGTCCAGCAGATAAATTGATTGGAGAGGGGGAAGGAAAGAAAGAGGGGCTGGCGCCCCTCTTAGACGCCCCACAATGAGTAACTGAGAGGGAGAGGTTTTGGGAGGGGGCTGCGCCCCCTCTCGCTTCGCACTCCCTTTTAGGGGTGGGGGGTATCTTGCGGGATAAGCAAAGAATGGTACTGGGCGGCCCGGGTGGGAAAAGATAATAAGGAACGAGGGGCCAGGGGTGAGGCAAAGATATCAACCAAATACCAACAGAACCTGCTTAATTACTATGATAGGAGCGGACTATATACCCTTGAAAGTGAAGAATGCAGATACGATAATTGAGCGGATTGCCACTGACAGAGTTAGATTCTACCACCCAGCTTTTTAGTTGGTTTTAATAGTGCTGCCAATATGATACCGACAACGCTAAAACCAGCGCAGACCAGCCAAGCTATCTGATAACCGCCAGTGATATCAAATATATAACCAGTGACAAACGGACCGATAGCAGCCCCTACTGTAAAGCCAAGGTGAACAACCCCGTAAATCAAACCATGCGATCTCAGCCCAAAAAGCCTGGCCACTATAGGTGACTCGGCCGCACCCATACCTCCAAAAACGAAGCCAAAGACAACAGCAAAGAGGTAAAACATCCATGTCTCCCTGGCCGGCACCAGCCAGAACAAAGCTACCGACATTATAATACAGCCAATAATGAAAATCTGTCTGTTGCCTATTCTGTCAGCAAGCCCACCCAGCACATAATTGCCAAAGATACCTGCCCCACCCATAGAAGCCAAAATGTTGGCGGCACTGGCGGCTGAGATTTCCAACTCAATGGCATGCGGTACAATATGTACTATAAAGGCGAAAGAACCATACCCATAGCAAAGGAATAAGAAGGAAGCCAACCAGAATTGTGCCGTATAAACGGACTCCTTGAAGTAAAAGTCCTTAGTTCCAGATTCTAACTCCTGTCGTTCCCCTTCATTTTCGCCGTATGGTCGCTGCCCCATCTGAGTCGGGTCACGCCTCATTAGTTGAGCAATTAAAACCACAGTCAGTAAAAGTACACCCCCGATTATGATAAAGGATAGACGCCAATCATAGGTATAAATAAGCCGGGTAATCACCGGTGGTCCAATCAACTGGCCTACGCCCGCGCCAGCAATAACAATGCCCGTCATCAGGGTTCTTCTGCGGATAAACCATCTGGCGACAGTCGATAATTGCGGGACCCAGACGCCGCTCATGCCAATACCTATTATCACGCCGTAGAACAGATATAACTGCCAGGGATTGCTGACCAATGACATCAGTAAATATCCCAGACCCAATAGTAAGCCACAGATTGTTATCACCACCCGAGGACCGAACCTATCGGTAAGTACCCCTACAACAATACCCAGCACGCCATATATAATCATGGAGAGTGAGAAGGCGCCTGAAGTCATAGCACTGGTCCAGCCAAACTCGTCCAGCAGAGGCTTGAGGAAGACGCCAAAGGAATTATATGTGGCCCACGACACCGCCATAATGAAGAAGGCGGCTATAACTACGATATAACCGTAAAAAAATCGTGGCTCAGTCTTACGGAGTTCGTGAATCTCTTTATTGGTCACGATAAGCTAGTTTGATAGTAGTTCCTCTGATATATTAGCCCCATTATAGCATAAAAGGGGGGTGATGCTGCTCAGGAGTTAGAGCAATATCTCCCTCAGGGTCTTCAGATTTACCACATCTTCTCTGTTATACTCTAGAAGTATCTTCAGGGCATCTAAATCAAAGGAATCGACGTATTTCCACCACAGCCTAACAGCTTCATAACCGTTCATTTCCACAAGTTTACGGTAGATGCCCAACTGCCGTTCCACGGCTTTGAGTCCACCGAACAGGTTATTTCTCCAGCAATCATACATCAGGTCGTGGTGCGTGAATAGTTCTGCCAGATTTATACCGAATTGCGAGTGAATAAAGGGCAAATCGAATCTACTGCCGTTATAGGTATAGATAATATTAACGCCGCTGAGAGCCTCCAGTATGCTATCGGCGGTGATATCTCTCCCGACAAATTGAATAAATTCGGTATCATCTCCACGACAGAGATGAATACCGATTACGGTAATTTCACAACCGGAAGGGGCGAGACCGGTCGTTTCAATATCTAAATAAGCTTCGATATGCGGCATTTGCTCAATCGTCTACGGTGGACACCTGGCGCAGATGGAGCGGAACAGCGTGGAACTCAGGTAACAGTTGGCTCGGTCGCGCCGTCTTAAAATCATCGCCACCCTCAATAGTAGCATAACCCGGCCCGGGTCAGTCATCAATGCCGGGTACGGGGAAGCGCTGGCACATCTGCGCTACTTCCTGACTTACTTCATCCTGCACCTTGCGGCTGTCGGGATGGTTAATCACTTTAACAATCAGTGCGGCAACGAGTTTCATTTCTTCTTTCCCGAAGCCGCGCGTGGTCACGGCCGGTGTACCCAGCCTGATGCCGCTGGTCACCAGCGGCGGGCGGGAGTCAAACGGAATGGCATTCCTGTTAACGATAATACCGGCCAAGCCCAGAAATTCCTCGGCCTGTATGCCGGTCACCCCGGTCTCGTTAAGGTCTACCAGCATCAGGTGGTTATCGGTACCGCCCGATACCAGGCGGAGCCCCAGCCTCTGTAGCTCCGCAGCCAGGGTAAGGGCATTTTCTAAAATAGACCGCTGGTAATCGGTAAACCCGGGCTGCATGGCTTCATAGAGCGTCACCGCCTTGGCGGCGACGGCATGCATCAGGGGTTTACCCTGTGTTACCGGGAAGACAGCGGCATCGATAACTTTCGCCAGTTCCTTCCGGCATAGTATTAAACCGCCGCTGGTACCCCGCAGTGTCTTATGCGTGGTCGTAGTGACGACATCGGAGTAAGGGACGGGGGTGGGGTGCAGTCCGGCGGCCACCATGCCGGCGATGTGAGCCATGTCGACCATAAGTTTAGCCCCGACGGAGTCGGCGATACGGCGGAAGCGCTCGAAGTCGATAATCCTGGAATAAGCCGTGGCCCCGCCCACAATCAGCTTCGGCTTGTGCTTTTTAGCCAGCCGTTCAACCTCCGGGTAATCAATCCGTTCTGTCTCCCGGTTCACGCCGTAGTGCACGAATTTATACGATTTGCCGGAAAAGGTAACCGGAGAGCCGTGGGTCAGGTGCCCGCCGTGCGCCAGACCCATCGCCAGAACCGTATCTCCATACTCCAGTAAAGCAAAGTACGCCGCCATATTGGCCGCAGAGCCGCTGTGCGGCTGGACATTGGCGTGCTCGGCGTGAAACAGCTCTTTGGCACGCTGAATGGCCAGTTCCTCGATGGTATCCATGTTTTCACAGCCGCCGTAGTAGCGCTGGCCGGGATAGCCTTCGGCGTACTTGTAGGTCAAAAACGAGCCCTGGGCTTCAAGAACGGCTTTGCTGGCATAATTCTCGGAGGCGATAAGGTCTACCGTCTCCCTCTGCCGCTTTTTATCCGCATCAAGGATGCGGGATATTTCCGGGTCGGTCCGGCCTAAGAAACTCATTTAAACTCTCTCCTCAAGGGAAAATCAAATGCTGTAAATAGTCTACACTGGCGCTTTGAGAGTGTCAATCGGACTCCAGTTTTTCTCAACCTCACCCCCTTAATCCCCCTCTCCTTACGAGGCAGGGTGAAGGAGAGGGGGAAGAGAGTTTAAAGAGGGGCTGGCGCCCCTCTTCGCAGGCTACTCCCTGAGGGGAAATTCCTTGACAAAGGATCAGCAAATAACTAAACTGAGATACTTATATTTTCACTAAAGAAAGCAATGGTACGATTTAAGGAGGAAAAGATGCCTGAAGTAAAAGTCGGCGATATCAATATGTATTACGAGGTACACGGCGAGGGAGAGCCACTGGTCCTGATATGTGGTGCCAGTGTGAGCGTAGACATGATGTATGCTTTCATCCCGGTGTACTCTCCCGAATACAAACTAGTAATTTTCGATAATAGAGGTGCCGGCCAGAGCGACGCACCTGACATTCCTTATACAACGGCAATGATGGCGAATGATCTTGCCGGACTACTCGACACCATAGAAGTTGATTCGGCCCATATCATGGGTACTTCAATGGGTGGAATGATAGCTCAAGAATTAGCGCTGCGTCACCCTGATAGGGTTAAAAGCCTGATTCTGGCATGTACCTATTGTGGTGGTCCAAGTAGCAGTATTATAACAGACCCGGAAATGATGCAACGTATGGCAGACTTACCTCCTAAAGAAGGGTTAATGGAAATAATGCGCTTATGCATAAGCCAGAAGTTTCTCGATGAAAATCCAGGTCTGTTAGAGCAGATAGCCGAGCAAATGATGCAACACCCCATCTCTCCTCACGGCCAGATGAGGCAAACGGAAGCAGAAATGGGTCATAATACCTACGAACGCCTGCCAGAAATCAAAATGCCAACTATGATTATTCATGGAGATGATGACCGAATTATCCCGGTGGAAAATGCCAATATATTGGCATCAAGGATACCAGGGGCTGAACTTGCGATACTTAAAAACGCAGGACATATGTTTTTTGTAGAGGTAGAAGACGAGTCCAACAGGATAATGCTGGACTTCCTCAAAAGACACGGCGCTACTAAATAGGCATAACCCCCTTGACAAAGCAGCAACGCCTCCCTATAATAAGAAGAAACCCCCACTTGTTTGGCAGTCTATTCCTATTTCTATTGAAAATAGCACAATAGTTTTTCGTGAGGCACTGTGTACAATTCCCGGTCTAGTTCTGTAATGGACTCCCTGAGATAAGACTAGAAATCTTCCAGATTATTGGAGTTTGGTACTCGTATATGCCAAAGTATATCTTTGTAACCGGAGGCGTGGTCAGTTCCGTAGGGAAGGGCATCACCGTCGCCTCAATCGGCACCATCCTGAAGAGCCGCCAGGTCACCGTAGCCGTCCAGAAGCTCGACCCCTACCTGAACGTTGACCCGGGCACGATGTCGCCCTACCAGCACGGCGAGGTGTTCGTAACGAAGGACGGGGCGGAAACGGACCTCGACCTGGGTAACTACGAGCGCTTTATCGACGCCGAGTTTACGGCGGATTCCAATGTCACCTCGGGGCAAATCTACAGCGCCATTATCGCCAAGGAAAGGCACGGCGACTTCCTAGGCGGTACCATCCAGATTGTGCCCCATCTGACGACCGAAATTAAGGACCGTTTCAAGCAACTGGCCGAAAAATCAGGGGCCGATGTGATTCTCATCGAAGTAGGCGGCACCGTGGGCGATATCGAGGGGCAACCGTTCCTGGAGGCTATCCGGCAGATGAGGAACGATGTCGGCAGGAACAACGTGCTCTATATCCATGTCACCTTTCTCCCTTATCTCAAATCCACCCAGGAGCTGAAGACCAAGCCCACCCAGCACAGCGTTAACGAGCTGCGCCGTATCGGTATTCAGCCCGATGTTATTATCTGCCGCAGCGATTATGACATATCGGAACCAATACGCGATAAGATATCGCTCTTCTGCGACGTGGAAAAGCAGGCCGTCATTCCTCTACCTACCGTAGAAACGATTTATGAAATTCCCCTGATACTCGACGAATGCGGACTGGGGCAGCTGATTGTCGATAAGCTCGGCATTAAGGCACGTCGTACTGACCTGCGGAAATGGCGAGGACTCGTGGAACGTATCAAGACACCGCGTGAGCCGGTAAATATCGCCCTCGTCGGCAAATATGTTGAGCTAAACGACGCCTATTTCTCGGTCCGCGAGGCACTGTACCACGCGGCCCTTCATAATGATAGAGAACTCAACATATTCTGGGTTCACTCCGAGGAACTCGATAAGGATGGAGTCGATAATTTGTTGCGCTCGGCCCAGGGTATTATCGTTCCCGGCGGTTTTGGCGAGAGGGGCATCGAGGGTAAGATAAAAGCAGCTAAATATGCCCGGGAAAATGAAATCCCGTACCTGGGATTATGCCTGGGGCTGCATGTCATGGTGATCGAGTTAGCCCGTCACGTTTTTAACTCGGATGAGCCGAACTCGACCGAATTTGCTCCGTCCACTCCTTACCCGGTCATCGACCTTCTGCCCGAACAGAAGAAGATAAAAGACAAGGGAGCCACGATGCGTCTGGGTAACTACCCGTGCAAGCTTCTGGACAACAGTCTCGCCGCCAGAGCTTACGGCCAACCTCTGGTACAGGAACGCCACCGGCACCGCTTTGAATTTAACAATGAATTCCGCGAGCCGCTGCACAAGGCAGGCATGGTTTACAGCGGCGTTTCTCCCGATGACAAACTGGTCGAGGTCTGTGAACTGGACGACCACCCCTGGATGCTAAGCTGCCAGTTCCACCCTGAATTCCTTTCCCGCCCCGGTCGCCCCCACCCACTCTTCCGCGATTTTGTCGGCGTGGCTAAAGATATACTGCGTGAAGGAGATCAACCCCCGCTACCTCTTTCAACCTAATTGAGGAGGAGAACCGAATGCAGATGATACAACACCCGATGGCCGATGTCGGCATCAAACGCTTCCTGGACGACTGGAAAAGCGTAGCCAATAAATAAAAAGAAGAAAGGTAACAATACCCCTTCCTGTCAGGGAGACGGGATGAGAGTGAGGTGGAATCATGAATATTACGGAACTTGGAAGCAAGACCAAGGACGAACTGATGGAAATGGCCAAGGAAAAGGGCATTGCCACCCCGGCCACCCTGAAGAAGCATGACATCATCATGCGCCTGATGGAAACGCACGCCAAGGAGCAGGGGAATATCTTTTGCAGCGGCATCCTGGAAATTATGAGTGACGGCTACGGCTTCCTCAGGCAGGAAACCATGCTGCCGAGCCAGACGGATGTCTATATCTCGCCGTCGCAGATTCGCCGCTTCGGCCTGCGTAACGGCGACCTGGTTACCGGACAGGGCAGGCCCCCAAAAAGCAACGAAAAATACTTCAGCCTGCTCCAGGTAGTGGCCATTAACAATATCGACCCGGAGGTTGTTAAGGCCCGGCAGCCTTTCGGGTCGCTCACGCCCACTTTTCCCGATAAATTAATCAACCTGGAGTACTCACCTTCCGACCTCTCTACCCGCCTGCTCAATCTCATCGCTCCCATCGGGCGGGGGCAGCGTGGCCTGATAGTATCGCCGCCCAAGGCCGGTAAAACACTGCTGCTGAAATCTATCGCCAGTGCCATTACCAAAATCTACGAAGATATCCACCTGATTGTCTGTCTCATCGGCGAGCGCCCGGAAGAGGTCACGGATATGAGGCGCTCGGTCAGCGGCGAGGTAATCGCCGCTACATTCGACGAGATGGTAGAGAACCAGACACGCGTGGCCGAACTGGCGCTGGAAAGGGCCAAACGCCTGGTGGAAAGCGGCAAGGACGTGGTTATTCTTATGGATGGTATTACCCGCCTGACCCGCGCCTATAACCTGGCCATGCCATCCAGCGGCCGTACTCTGTCCGGCGGCATCGACCCCGCCGCCCTGCACCCGGCCAAACGCTTCTTCGGCGCCGCCCGCAACACCGAAGAGGGCGGCAGCCTGACCATCATCGCCACCTGCATCATCGATACGGGCAGTCGCATGGACGACCTTATTTATGAGGAGTTCAAAGGGACGGGCAACATGGAGCTTCACCTCGACCGGAGGCTTTCGGAACGGCGCGTCTTCCCGGCCATGGATATCCAGCGCAGCGGCACCCGGCGCGAAGAACTTTTACTCGGCGAGGAAACACTGAAGCAGGTATGGCTGCTGCGGCGTATGGTGGCGATGATTGCCTCCGATTCCAATAACTTCGCCGAGGCGACTGAGAAGATTCTGGAACGCATGCGCAAG
>JAUWZF010000007.1 GCA_030615475.1 Dehalococcoidales bacterium
GGTAAGAGCACCACCATATTTTACCTTATCCGGGGTATCGGTTAATGACGTCCAGGAATTGGCCAAGATGTCATATCGCCAGAAGTCATATTTGTCATCCCCTCGAAAGGCATAGATGTAGTTGCTGCCATCATAGGCAAGGGACCCACCATGTTTTACCTTATCCGGGGTATCAGTTAATGACGTCCAGGAATTGGCCAAGATGTCATATCGCCAGAAGTCATATTTGTCATCCCCTCGAAAGGCATAGATGTAGTTGCTGCCATCATAGGTAAGAGCACCACCATATTTTACCTTATCCGGGGTATCAGTTAATGACGTCCAGGAATTGGCCAAGATGTCATATCTCCAGAAGTCACTGGAAGAGTTCCCGCGAAACGTGTAGATGTAATAATTCCCATCGTAGGCAAGGGCACCACCCTGGTTTACCATGCCTGGCGCATCAGCCAGCGACGTCCAGGAATTAGCCGAGGTATCATATCGCCAGAAGTTCTTGGAATCATTACCCCGAAGCGCGTAGACGCTATTGCTTCCGGCTCCCGCTGTAGCCACCTTAACATCACCGGGGCTGCTGGAAGTATCGACCTGAAAGAGCGTTCCGGACTCAAAATCTGCCTGGCTTGTCTGCGTCCAGGCAGGGTCGGCTTTAGCGATACCTGTGCCCATAGCGACAAAAACCAATGCCGCTATCACAAGCAACCGGAACAGTTCCCTGCCAAATCCCTTCATATTGAGCTGCATTTTAGATAGGCTCCCAGTCTATCAGTACCCGAAGTCTATCCCCCAACCCGTAAAAAAGGCGTAAAGATTTAGGTGAAGCAAATAAACAGAGCATTAATATTTACGGCGGTGGGGTGTATAGTAATAAGGGGATTCCCTTGACAAACGCAGCCAGCTTCGCCAGAATTGAAGTAGGAAAACTACTAAGGACAGGTATGACCGCATCGAAGCAGGAGACTACTACCGAGGAACGGGAGCAGATTAAGCAGGAAACCGGACAGATTTTAAACGGGTTCAGCCGAAAGAGGCCGGGCCTGATTCCCATATTGCAGAAGGTCCAGGGCAAGCTCGGCTACCTGCCGCGTGAGGCCATGACCGCAATTGCCGAATACCTCGACATACCGGCGATAGACGTCTACGGCGTGGTCACGTTCTACAATCAATTCCGACTCAACCCACCGGGTCGGCACTCGATAAAGGTATGCCTGGGTACCGTCTGCCACATGAAAGGCGGCTACATCACCCTGGACGCCTGGAAACGAAGGCTGGGTATCAGTCCGCGTGAAACGACCGACGACCGCGAGTTCGACCTGGACACCGTGGCCTGCGTGGGCTGCTGCACCATGGCCCCGGTAACGGTGGTCGATGATAAGCCGGAAGGCGTGGTAGAACCTACCAGGGTCGACGGCATACTGCTCGCCTTCGGTTATGAGCGTGAAACGAAGGATAAAGAGAAGAGTGAAAGTGATTAAACAGACAACGGCAGCCGCTGCCTTTCACGAGATAAAGGAGCGCGCCGAATCTCACTGGCGGGAGCTGTGGCACGACAAGCCGGTAATCATGGTCGGCACCGCCACGTGCGGTCGCGCCGCCGGCGCTCCGGATGTCCTCCAGGCTTTCCGGGACGAGGTCAAAAAGCGTAAGCTCGACTGCCCGGTGATAGAGGTCGGCTGCATGGGGCACTGCTATGCCGAGCCAATCGTGATTATCAGCAAGCCGGGCTACCCGCCGATATGCTACGGCTATGTCAACCCGGTTATCGCCGAGAGACTGGTCAAAGAGTTCATCCTCGGCGACAATCCCTGTCCCGAGTTTGTCATCGGCGCGCTGGAAGCTAACGACCTTCTCCCCAGCTTTGATGACTTTCCCCGAGCACAGCATGAGCAGAAGATAATCCTGAAAAACTGCGGGCACATCGACCCCACCGAGATAGAGCATTATATTGCCGGCGGCGGCTATAACGCCCTGGCCAAGACCCTCGGAACGAAGCCGGAAGATATCGTGGAAGAAGTAAAAAGGTCGGGGCTGAGGGGGCGGGGCGGGGCGGGCTTCCCCGTCGGCCGGAAGTGGCAGTACTGCCGGGAAGCGCCAGGTCGAACGAAATACATCATCTGCAACGCCGACGAGGGCGACCCCGGGGCTTTCATGGACCGGTCCATACTGGAGAGCGACCCCCACTCGGTAATCGAGGGCATGATTATCGCCGGCTATGCCATCGGCGCCCGCTACGGCTATATCTATATCCGCGCCGAATACCCGCTGGCGGTGGAACGCATCCAGATTGCTCTAAAACAGGCGAAGAAATTAAATCTTCTTGGCAATCATATTCTGGGTAGTAGTTTCAATTTTGACATTATACTTTTCCATGGTTCCGGGGCCTTTGTCTGCGGCGAGGCGACCGCCCTGGCAGCCTCCATAGAGGGGAAGCCGGGAACGCCCAGACCAAAACCTCCCCGCATGACCGCGGCAGGCCTCTTCGGCAAGCCGACGGTCGTTAACAATGTCAAGACCCTGGCCTTTATACCGCTGATAATCAGGAACGGCACCGAATGGTTTACCGGCACCGGCACGAAAAACAGCCCGGGCACGGCCGTCTTCGCCCTGGCCGGCAAGATAGTCAATACCGGACTGGTCGAGGTGCCCATGGGCACCACCCTGCGCCAGATTATATTTGAGGTCGGCAGCGGCATTCCCAAAGGCAAGAAATTCAAAGCCGTACAAATTGGCGGACCTTCCGGCGGCTGTTTACCCGAATCGGCCCTGGACTTACCCGTCGATTTCGACTCCCTGCAGGAGGTCGGCGCCATAATGGGCTCCGGCGGTATGGTAGTGCTGGACGAGGACGACTGCATGGTGGAGATAGCCCGCTACTTCCTGGAGTTCACGCAGAGGGAGTCCTGCGGCAAGTGCACCTTCTGCCGGCTGGGCACCAAGCAGATGCTGGAAGTCCTGAACGACTTTACTATGGGCAAGGGCGCGATGGAAGATATCGACAGCCTGGAACGGCTGGCCGGGGAGGTAAAGGCGGGGTCTTTGTGCGGACTGGGACAAACGGCGCCCAACCCGATACTGACCACCCTGCGCTACTTCCGTGACGAATACGAGGCGCATATCGAGCTGGGTAAGTGCCCGGCCCTGATGTGCCAGCACCTCATCGCCTACTATATCCTGCCCGACAAGTGCGAGCGCTCCTGCGATGCCTGCGTCGGCAGCTGCACCGTGGAGGCCATCAGCCCCAATAAAAAGAGAATCAAGGTCATCGACCAGACCCAGTGCGTCAAGTGCGGCACCTGCCTGGCCGCCTGCCCGCCTCAATACAACGCCATCGTGAAACTATCGCCGCCGAGCGAGGTGCCCGCCAAATGAAGACCGTATCGCTGACCATAGACGGTAAAAAGATAACTGCCCGCCCGGGCGAAAAGCTGCTCCGGGTAGCACTGGAGAACAGTATCTATATTCCCAACCTGTGCGCCATCCGGGACAAACCGGAGCCGAGCGCCTCCTGCCGCCTGTGCTTCGTGGAAATAGAAGGGGGAGAAGAGCCGGTGACCGCCTGCACCATAGACGTGACCGAGGGTATGGTGGTGAATACAAGGGGCGAAAAGGCTTTAGCCCTGGTGCGAGCCGGTTTCGAGCTGCTGATGGCTTCTCACGCGCTGGACTGCGCCCACTGTCCGGCCAACGGCAACTGCGAGCTTCAGAAAATCGCCCGCCACCTGAAAGCCAGCCTGAAAACGAAACGGCTCCGGCTGTTGCTGAGAGAGCTGCCCATAGATGATAGCAACCCGCTTTTCACCTATGACCCGAACAAGTGCGTTCTCTGCGGACGCTGCGTCTGGGTATGCCGCCAGAATATTAAATCAGGCGTTTTCGGATTTGCGCACCGGGGCTTTGAGAGGGTGATGACCACCTTTGCCGATGAGCCAATAGGCGCGGACAGGTGCCTGGACTGCAGCCAGTGCGTGGAAGTCTGCCCTACGGGGGCGCTTTCATTTAAAGAAGGGAAAAGACCGTCCACCGAGGACGGCTAGCGGTAACGGCCCGTCTTGCCGCGGGAGGACAACCTCTTTTTATCGGCGCGTCTATCACCACGAAAATCAGGAGCCATAATATTAAAGGGTGTGCTGGTATTCCGGTCAACCAGCCGGGAACTGATGGCACTGTCGACTTCTCCCAGAATCTCGTCAAAAGAATAGCGGGTAGTGATAACGGTGGGCAGTCTCCCGTTATAGCGATAGTTGATAAGCTGATAGAGCTTCTCGCGCACCCAGGGCGTGGCCGAATGCTCGCCGAAGTCATCCAGGACGAGGAGCGGCGCCGTCTTGACGCTTTCGAAAAGCTGGTCGTAGGACACCTTGCTGTCCGGGCTGAAGGCCGAGCGCAGGTGGTCGAGGAACTCGGGCACCACCATGAAAAGGGCCGGTTTACCCGCCTCGTAACGATAGTTAACGATAGCCGCCGCCAGGTGCGTCTTGCCGCAGCCGGTCTCGCCCATGAACACCAGCCAGCCTTCGGGGTTCTTGGCGAAATCGAAAGCCAGGCGATATGCCTCATCCATATTATCCTGCATCTCTAAAGAAAGATTATTCCGACGTTTGAAATTGACGAAGTTCATCTTTTTCTGGAGCTCGAACTCAGGCCCCCAACTATATTCAGAAGTCGGCTGCTCTTCCTCAAGGACATAGACCTGGCACAGCCGGGGGTCGGTCAGGCGGGTGCGCAGTCGGTCGTCCAGCTTCTCCACAGGCGTAATGGTGACAATCACGGTCGGCAGCTCGCTGTTAAAACGCGAGGTCAGCAGCTGGTCGAGCTTTTCCTTAGCCCAGGCGGTGCCGGACTGAGCGCCGAGGTCGTCCAGGACAAGCAGCGGGGCGTTACGAACCTGGTCGAAGAACTCATCATAGGGCACCTCACTGTCGGGATTGAAAGAAGAGCGGAGGTGGTCGAGGAGGTCGGGGACGGTGATATAGAGGGCCGGGTGGCCGTTCTTAATGCGTTCGTTGACGATGGCCGCCGCCAGATGTGTCTTGCCGCTGCCGCTGGGACCGCCCAGCACCAGCCAGCCCTCAGGCCCGGAGGCGAATTCCCTGGCGGCCTGATAGGCGCGACCGAACTGCTCCTGGCTCCCCTTACTGCCGCTTCTTCCCCCCGGCTCCATATTGTCGAAGGTAAAGCGTGCCAGCGAGCCCAGGTTACTGTACCGCTTAAGTCGGTTCTGGCGCTCGCTATCCAGTTCCTTTTTAGTACACCGGCAGGGAATAACACAGCTGTAGTCCGGCTGCCCCGAGGGTAACCGGGGATGAACGATGCCAGCGCCCTTGCAGACAGGACAGTCAGGGGCTACCGGGGTCTCTTCATCATCGGCGGACCATGTGTCCGTACTTTCCTTTGATGAACCTGTCCGGGTCTGTTTTTTTAGAATCTCGCTGATATGTTCCATCACTCCTGCCTTCTACCGACCAGCGTTGTAAAATTGCCGAGACCACGCTCCACTTGTGCTTGCCTTGTTTGACCGCCTCTTTAATGGCATCCCGAATCCAGTTCTCTGGATATACTTTCTCGGCGTCACGGAGCTCATCGGCAATCATGGGGGTCAACATGCCGATGTTGTCTTCATAAAGTTCAAATATGTTAGGCTGCTCCTCGGGCTCAACATAAGCCTGTTCTTTAAATGTCAGCCCCTTCAGCTTGAGCTCGCCGCTCTCGATTTTCGCCACCGTTTGACGGTCGGACGCAGTATTCAGAAAATAGACGTCCTCGGAAGTGCCGTCCTTATCCAGCGTCAAGTGGACTAACGTACCACGCTCGGCAGCCATCTTCAGAGCGCTTCGCAGCACCTCCTCGGGCGTCCCCTCGACGCCCTGGAGACTGTCCATCAGGCCGGCATTCCCCAGCAGCTCCCCGTAGCTCACACAGCGCGGGTGTCCCTTTTTGCGGTAGAGCGCCGCCATGACATGCAGGGTCGTCTTCAGCTCGGCCATGTCGGTTATCCGGGGCAACAGGCTGCTGAAAAAGACGTTGGGGATGGAGGTAAAATCCATCCTGGCGGGGAATCCCTGAAACTCTTTCATAGCAAAGTCGGCTCCACGCTGCCGAGGCTTTCAAACTTGGCCAGGTTATGGCGGAAACGCATCTTTATGCGGCCGGTCGGCCCGTTGCGGTGCTTGGCGATAATAACATCGGCTTCCTCACGGGGATATTCACGGTCTGGGTGGGCGGCAATCCATTCCTCTTCAGTCTTGTAGTAATACTCGTCGCGATAGATAAAGAGGACGACATCCGCGTCCTGCTCGATGCTGCCGCTTTCACGGAGGTCGGAAAGCTGGGGTTCGTGGGAGGCGCGCCACTCCACGGCACGGCTGAGCTGCGATACCGCCAGTACCGGGGCATTAATTTCGCGGGCCAGTGCCTTGAGCGACCGGGAGATATAGCTGATTTCCTGCACCCGGTTCTCTCCCCTGATCCCTTCACCCTGCATCAGCTGGAGATAGTCGATAATAACCATATCAATACCGCGCTCGTAGTTGAGGCGGAGCGCCTTGCTGCGCATTTCCGCCATGCGGAGCATCGGGGTATCGTCAATATAAATGGGAGCTTCCGACAGGACGCCCGTAGCCTCCATGACCCGCCTTTCCTCATCCTCGGTATGCTGTCCAAACCGCACCCGCCGTGAGTTTACCCCGGACTCGCTGGACAGGAGGCGCAGCACCATGGAGTCGCGCGCCATCTCCGCGCTGAAGTGGGCGACGCACGCCCGGTGGTCGACGGCGGCGTTGCGGGCGATGTTCAGCGCCAGGCTGGTCTTCCCCATGCTGGGTCGGCCGGCGATAATGATGAGGTCGGCACGCTGGAAGCCGCCTAAAAATTCGTCCAGGCCGGGAAAACTGGAGAGCACGTAAGGTAACTCTTCGGGGCGTTCCTCGGTTGACGGCGGCGCTACCTCGAAATACTTGTCCAGCACCTGCCGGATATGGGTAAGGTCGCTGGTACCCTGCCCGCGACGCAGCTTGAACAGTATGCTTTCGGCCTTCGCCAGGCTATCTTCGACGTCCGGGCCGGCCTCATAGCCGACGGCCGAGATACGGTCGCCGGCGCTTATCATCTGGCGCATTACCGAAAGCCGGTAGACAATCCGGGCATAGTGCTCGATATCCAGAGAGGTGGGACAGATGGATATCAGATAGCTGAGCCGGGCGGCACCCCCGCACGATTCAAGTCGTCCCTTCTGGGAAAGTTCCTGCGCCAGCGTCACCTGGTTGATGGCTTCGTCGCGCTCGTAAAGCGCCATGCAGGCCTCGTAAAGCCACTTGTTCTGCTCAAAATAGTAGTCCGCCGACTGAAGAAAGTCGGCAATCTGAAAAATAGCCGTGCCGTCAATCAGCAGCGAGCCGATGACCGCTTCTTCAGCATCGTTATCATTTGGCGGCAGCCTGACATCATTCACCCGATTCTTTCTCCTTCTCTTCCGCCTCTTCTACTTTAGTCTCAACTTCCTCTACTTTAGCCTCGGCTTCTGGTTCCTCTACCCTGGCTTTAGCTTTCTTCTTCGTTTTTGCTTTAGTCTTCTTTTCTTTCTTTTTTGCCTTTTCCGCTTTTTCCGGCTTCTCTTCCGCCACTGCTACCTTAGTCTCAACTTCATCTTCTTCAGCCCTGGCTTCCGGTTCTTCTGCCCTGGCTTCCGCTGCTTTCTTTTTCTTGGTCGATTTCGCCTTAGACTTCTTTTCCGCTTTCTTAGCCTTCTTCGGCTTCTCTTCCGCCGCTGCTACCTTAGTCTCAACTTCCTCTACTTTAGCCTTGGCTTCCGGTTCCTCTGCCTTGGCTTTAGCTTTCTTCTTCGTTTTTGTTTTAGTCTTCTTCTCTTTCTTTTCCGCCTTCTCCAGCTTCTCTTCCGCCACTTCGTCCGATATCACGTTAACCTTAATGACGGCCGTGATATCATGAGTGAACCTGACGGTCACGTCATGAGTGCCAAGCTGGCGAATCGGCTCGGCCATCTCTATTTTCTTCTTGTCGACCTCATAGCCGGCGCTTTTACTCAGTTCCTCGGCGATATCGGCGGTGGTAACCGAACCATAGAGCCTCTCACTCTCACCGACCCTGGCCTTGAGAGTGATTTCAACTTCGCTTATCTTTTCAGCCAGCGCGGCCATCTCGGCTTCTTCAAGCTCACGCTGCTTGATTTTCTTCTTTAGCTGCGACTCAATCGCCACCGCGGCCTGCGAGTTGGCCACCACCACCAGCTTGCGGGGCAACAGGTAATTCCTGGCGTAGCCGTCGGCTACCACTCTGGTCTGGCCGACCCTGGCAACGTTGGGGACATCCTCGATAAAAATAACCTTCACTGCTTACTCCTTTTACTGATTACTGCTCATTATACTTTAGTATATAGAAAACGCGTCAATACCCATCCAAGCGTATTGCCAAGAAAATTTTAAGGATTTTTCTATAAAAACTTATATCTAACCTGTGATATATTTTTCGGCACCGATGGCGGCCACGGCGCCATCACCGGCGGCGGCGATAACCTGCCGGATAGAGTTGCTGCGTATGTCACCGGCGGCGAAAATGCCGGGAACACCGGTCTCCATCTTTTCATTGGTAATGATGGTGCCGATGTCATCCAGTTTCACGATATCCTTGAGATAACCGGTATTGGGCTTGAAACCGACCGCCATGAACACCCCGGAGACATCAAGGACGGTTTTCTTTTTGGTCTTAACATTACTTACCCTGACCCTGTTAACGAAGGCATCACCGACGATTTCCTCAAGCACGCTATCCCAGAGGAACTCGATTTTCTTTTCGGCGAAGGCCTTTTCCTGTAGAATTTTCGCGGCGCGCAGCTCGTCACGGCGGTGTATGACCGTTATCCTGGAAGCGAACCTGGTAAGCTCAAGAGCCTCGGTAATAGCGGCGTTGCCACCCCCCACCACGGCCACCGCCCTGCCACGGAAGAAGGGGCCGTCGCAGGTAGCACAGTAAGAGACGCCTTTGCCGGTAAATTCGGCCTCACCGGGCACGCCGAGTTTCTGCCGCTCCGAGCCACCGGCGATGATTATGGCTTTAGCCGTGAAGTCGCCCTGAGAGGTCCTGACCACCTTCTGCCTGCCTTTTATATCAATACCGGTAACCTCGGCAACGAGCGTCTCCAGTCCGAACTTCGTCGCCTGTTGATGCATCGCCTCGGTCAAATCGATACCGCTGATACTCTCGTTAAAACCGGGGTAATTCTCCACCCATTCGGCATTGATTATCTGACCGCCGACCGCTCCCCTCTCGATAAGGAGGCTGCTCAGCCTGGCCCTGGCAGCGTAAATACCCGCGCTGAGCCCGGCGGGCCCGCCGCCGATAATGACGATATCATACTTTTTCGGGGACTTATTCACCAATCTCTCCCTCTTTACGTCTAAAGGGCTGCTTCCAGGCTCTTCTTTAACTCGTCCTTCGGTCGGAAGCCGATAATCGTGTCAACAGGCTGTCCTGCCTTAAAGACAATCAGTGTAGGAATGCTCATAATCCCGTACTGGCTGGCAATTTTAGGGTTACCGTCAACATTTACCTTAACAAAGCTGAACCTGCCTTCATACTCTTCCGCCAGTTCCTCAACAACAGGCGCCACCATCCGGCACGGCCCGCACCAGGGCGCCCAGAAATCGACCAGTACCGGTGTCTCCGCCTGTAAGACTGCTTCATTAAACTTTGCTTCTTCAATTTCCACTGGCTTGCTCATAGTTTCCCTCCCTAACTTTTTCGGCTATGCCGCATTCTACAGTCTCCTTGGCGAGACCGATGGCGTTCTTGATAGCTTTGGCCTGGCTGCGGCCGTGCGCGATAATAACATTGCCGTTCACGCCGAGGAGGCAGGCCCCGCCATACTCGGTATAGTCCATTTTTTTCGTCCAGGAACCCAGCCCGATGTCACGGAGCAGGTCACGCGCGCGAAGTCGCGAGGCGCTGGAAAAAACATGCCCCATCTGCCGCACCGAGTTTAAAAAATTATCGTTGAAACCCTCGATGGTCTTGATGACGATATTGCCGGTGAAGCCATCGGTCACGATAACATCAACGGTTCTCTTGACGATATCATGTCCTTCCATATTGCCGGTAAAATTGATGTCTTTGGCATTTTTTAGAAGCTCGTAGGTCTCCTGGGTCAGACGGTTGCCCTTACCCTCCTCGGCACCGCTACTGAGAAGGCCGACACGCGGCGATTCGATTTTGAGAAGGTATTTACTGTAAAGAGAACCCACCCTGGCAAATTCCAGAAGGTGCTCCGGACGACAATCGGAGTTGGCGCCGGCGTCCACCAGAAGCGCCGGGAAAGACGATATAGTATCCAGAAAACAGCCGATGGCCGCCCGGCTGACCCCATTCACCCTGCCGAGGGTGAGCAGCGCCGACGCCACCACCGCCCCGGTATTCCCCGCCGAAACAAAAGCCTGAGCACCGCCGCTCTTGAGCAGGCCAATGCCGACTACGATTGACGAGTTAGGCTTGTTTCGAATGGCCTTAATCGGGTGCTCGTTAAAATCGATAATCTGCTTGGCGTCAACGATGGTAACAGGGGCCTTGCCCACAGATTTCTGCGCCAGTTTACGCAGTACGCTTCTCCGGCCCACCAGGGCTATCTCCACGCCATACTCCTGGGCTGCTTTTATGGCACCCTTAACCACCTCGTGCGGAGCGAAGTCGCCCCCGGCTGCATCAACCGCAATTTTCATATCTTTCAGCTAATCTCCCTGACCAACGGTACTTTCTTCCCACATGTCGCATTGTCCTCCCCAGCAGGCAACAACCCGGTCGTCCTCTGAAATCCGGACGATTTCACACGCGGTCGGACAGGCCTGACATTCGAACGACGAGGTCTGATACTCAATTTCGCTGACGCCGAATCCCTTGAACTTACAGCCGTTACGGCTGACAGCGGCACGCTCATGCACCAGCAGGGCGGCGCCGATAGCCCCCATGACCTCATGGTGGGGAGGCACGGTTATCTCCATTTCAAGTTCCTCCCGCAGCGCCCTGACGATACCCTGATTAAAGGCAACCCCTCCCTGAAAGAGCACGGGCGGCTGGATATCCTTATGCGAGCCGACATCGCTCAAGTAGTTACGTACCAGCGCGCGGCAGAGGCCATAAATAATATCATCGACGTTATGTCCCGTCTGCTGCTTGTGCACCATGTCCGACTCGGCGAAAACGGTGCAGCGCCCGGAAATACGGACCGAGTCGCCGCCGAGTAAAGCCCGCCGGGACAATTCCTCGATGCTCATGTTAAGTCGGCCCGCCTGGTGGTCGAGGAAGCTGCCGGTACCGGCGGCGCATACGGTGTTCATACCGAAATCGGTAACCATGCCGTCCCGGATAATGATAATCTTGCTGTCCTGGCCACCGATTTCGATGACCGTCCGCACTTCCGGGACATTATCAATGGCCGCCACAGCCTGGCAGGTGATTTCGTTTTTCACCAGGTCGGCACCGACGACGGCCCCGGCCAGGTAGCGGGCGCTTCCGGTGGTAGCCACACCCTTAATTTCAGCATCCGCCGGCAACTGCTGCCCTATTTGCCGCAATCCCCGCTGCACCATGGCCACCGGCCGGCCCCCGGTGGGCAGGTACAAACTGGCGAGCAGCTCGTCGGCTGAATTCAGCACGGCGAACTTGGTGGTAACCGACCCGACATCAATACCCAGATAGGCTTCCATAGTTCTTCTCTAAAGTTAATATTCCCCGTCCCTCTTAAACGCCCCTTAACAGTTACTTGCCTTTGCGGAACTCTTCCCAGACTTTTTCGGCTGTTTCCGGACCGGCCAGGAGGTCGACAACGGTCATCGCCATGGCCCTGGCCGCGTCAAGAAGACCGCGCAGGCCGTCCTCCGAGGCGGCGACCCTGGCGAACTGCGGGGTGTGCAATTGAATATCCTGCGAGGCTATAGCTACCAGCGGCTGAATGGTGGGCACCAGCTGGCTGACATTACCGACATCCGTACTGAAAGTCATCATGGTATTATCGCCGAGACGTATGCTGCGTCCCAGCGACTGCATATTCTGTTTAAAAAGCCGGGCCATGGTCAGGTTATTGAACATGGCGGCGTAGTGCTCTCCCCACTTATATTTCAGTTTAGCACCGGTGGCCCTGGACGCGCCATTAAAACAGTCTATGACCTTTTTTTTCAGTTCATCGAGATAGGCATCGTTCTCGGCGCGCACGATAAAAGTAGCGGCGGTGTGGGCCGGAACGATGTTGGGCGCCTCACCGCCGTCGGTAATGATACCGTTAATGCGGGCCCTATCCCTGATATGCTGTCGCAGGGAATTAATGGCGTTATAGGACTGAATCATAGCCTCCAGGGCGTTGATACCGGCCTCCGGTTCGGCAGCGGCATGGGCCGCCTTACCGATAAATTCAACCTCCAGGGTCTCGCAGGCGAGGGTGTTCATCACCACCGTATTACCCCCACCCGGGTGGGCTATCATCGCCATATCCACATCAGTGAAAGCACCCCTTTCCGCCATGATGGCCTTACCGCCGTACAATTCCTCGCCGGGTGTACCGAATATCATAATACTGCCACCCAGTTCGTCCACAGCCCGCCGGGAAGCCACACCGGCAGCAACAGAGCTGGTAGCTATCAGGTTGTGGCCGCAGGCATGTCCCAGCTTGGGTAGAGCATCGTATTCGGCAAGAAAAGCGATGACCGGTCTGCCTGTCCCATACCTTCCCCGAAAAGCCGTCGGCAGTTCACAGATGCCCTTCTCTACGGTAAATCCATTCTGCTCAATGAATTCCGCCAGCCAGGCAGACGACTTTTGCTCCTCGAAAGCTATTTCGGGGTTATCATGCAGTTTCTTACTCAGCTTACCGAGTTCATCGTAACGAGTATCTATTTCCCCGATAACAGCGGCTTTCAGTTTATCGATATCCATCCCTGTGTCTCCTTATACGGAAGGAGAATTTTCACGCCAATATACTCATTATAACCCAGTAAGGGAGGGATTTCTAGGCGGTGTTCAATGAGATTTAGCGGACAGCTTAGCGTTTCCACCTCTTACAACCCTCCCCCTTTGTCCCCCTCCCTTGGAAAGGGAGGGGGAAGTATTTTAAAAGAGAGGCTTCGCCTCTCTTAAACTCTCCACTTTTTATCTCTCCTTACGAGGTAACCAAAGTAGAGGGGGAGAAATATTTGAGAGGGGGCTGCGCGCAGGCAGGCATCAAGGGAGAGGGGGCTTCGCGCTCCCCTACTGGGGTTGAGGGGTTTAAAAACTACGGGATAAGCCTTTGACATTACAAGGGCGGCGGGTGGGAAAAGATAACTTACGGGTGGGGGGCGGGGTAAATAATAATTTA